>JAQVZT010000109.1 GCA_028708055.1 Methanothrix sp. | reverse complement strand
AAATTTGACGCATCCAATCCGCAGATATCCTGTTTCATGGCGCCGGACACAACCCTGATTCCCACTTTTGCGGGCTCGCTATTTCCTGGCGATGCCGGAGCAACCGTTATCAGGATGACCTCGATAGCTGGTCCGTTTTGCGGCGGGTTTTGCATTGATCCAATGGATTTGCCGGGATGGCTGACCGGTTGAGCAGCCGTGGCCGCGCCTATGGCAACAATGAGCATCACAACAAATGCTAACAGCGTTCTTTCTTTATTCATTATCATGACACCTCTTTGTGCATCCGCGAATGTGTCTCCACAGAAACGCAGGCAGAAAACCTGGCTCCCTTCACAGGGATGGTGATTGCCGTTATTTTCAAATTACTTTTGCTTTCCGCAGCCTAACTATATATATCTACTCCAGGAAAATCAATGTCTGCAATGAAGAACGCCTGCGAACAGAAGGCATCATCAGACCTTTGACCTGGGAAGTCTGTCTCTTAAGTTGATCAGCTAGTGTGTCGCCTCATTGATTCGTCTTCATAGCAAGCCCTCTATCCAGAAGATGCCATTCTTCTCCTCGATCCCGATATCCGCATCCAGGAAACGCCTGGCGGTCCAGATGTTGGTCTTGGCATGAAGAGAGATCTCTCGCACCGTGAAACTGCCGCCCGCCAGGGCGAGATAGGGAATGATCTGATCTGCTAAATGAACGTCCACTGTTGCAGAGGACTTCAGCTCTGCAATTAGCTCCTCAGCTGCGGTTCCACCTACTCTTTCCGCAGGAAAGCCCTTTTTGCCCAGAGAGCTTGCCCCCTTGAATCCTGACCAGAGAGTAATGCCGCTTCCGAGGGAAGGCAGATGGGCGACCTCATGATCTACCTGAGCCATAAAGCCTGCTTCCCCCAGCACTTCTTCCGCCGATTCTGCTTGCCTGATGGCCACGTGTTCAGGCAGATTGGAGCAGTGAGAGATTCCTTGAACCCGGACGCAACTGCCCTCTGCTTTCTGTAAATTCTGAATATTCTGCATAGTTTGTGCGGGATTCATCCTTTGTTCTGCCTGCATGTGCAGCGCTGCCTGCACATTCTGATCAGTCTTCATGTTTTGCGCAGCAGGTATGCTTTGCTCAGCCTGCATAACAGGAGGATTCCCACCCCGGCCATCTGCTTTCACCAGAGAAGAGGCCATCAGCTTTGCCGGCTGCACCTGCAAGAGAACCTCGCCCTGCCCCCGTGGATAGTATCCTCTCCGTAAAACCTCAAGGCTCGCCTTTGTCCCGAAGGTGGAGAGCGCCGGCAGAAATACATTTTTAAAATAGTCAACCGTCGGGGACCATTGCACATCTGTGCCACCCTGAATCTGCAGAGACGACGGCTCGTCTGCACAGAGCAGAGCAGGCATGAGACACTGCATGAGCAGAGTCACGCTTCCAGCAGTTCCAATTTCTATCCTGTATCTGCCACCCCGGATCTCTCCCGGAGTGAAGGTGATCTCGGAAGATCCTGCTGTGACCCCAGAGATCCTGGCATCGCAAATTTCCGCCAGAGCCATCAAAGCGCGAGCATGCTGCGCAGCCAGACCCGGTTTTGGCCGGGCCTGCCGGATTTTCGTTATGTGAACGCCCTTTCCAGTTACTGCCGAAAGAGCGGCAGCGGTGCGCACAATCTGACCGCCCCCTTCTCCAAATGAGCCATCAATCTCGATCATCAGTGAAATCCTTCAATTCGGCTTGAGGCCGCTGACCTTCACACTGGATATGCAATCCTCAACGTTCTTTCTCTCTTCGGGCGCTCCGTCCAGGCTCGTGAGAATCGCCTTGCCGGTGGGATCATTTGTCATGCAGTCCAGAGGAAAGATGGACTCCTGCACCACGCGGACATCTTTGAATCCTGCGGATTTGATGGCATCCAGATACCTGTCCTTTGGCAGGGCTCCGGCAATGCATCCGACATAAGCTTTGATGGATTGCCTTACGAACTCAGGAAGAGCCTTCAGGAGAACGATATCCGAAACCATCATTCTTCCGCCGGGCTTCAGAACTCTAAACGCCTCCTGAAACGCTTTTTTCTTATCCGGCACCAGATTGATGACGCAGTTGGAGATGACGGCGTCAACGGTACTGTCCTCGACCGGAAGAGCCTCAATCTCGCCCAGCCGGAACTCCACATTGCTATAGCCGCCCTGGCTGGCATTGGCCTTTGCCCGCGAGATCATCTCTGCGGTCATATCGACGCCGATTACCCTGCCCTGGGGCCCCACAATCTTTGAAGCTAAAAAGCAATCAAACCCGGCTCCCGATCCAAGGTCAAGAACAGTCTCATCCTCTTTTAGGCTGGCATAGGCAATCGGATTTCCGCAGCCCAGACCCAGATTGGACCCGGCGGGTACGTCCTCCATCTGTCCATCGGTGTATCCGATCTTCTTGCTGATGCTCTCCGGCTTCGTCGACCCGCAGCAGCCTGAAGAGCAGCAGGATTGTGAGTTCTTTGCCACGCGCGAGTAGCTCTCCCTTACTGCCTTCTTTAGATCTTGATCATTCATTTTTCCACCTCTTATTCCTGAAAAGCCTCGTTCATCACCGGCCCCAGCCGCGACTTTACCATGCCTTCAAGCACATCCACCTTGATCAAAGATAAGCAGCAGACCTTGCCGCCTTTCCTCAAGCAGAGCAGGGCAAGCTTGTCTCCCGGCTTGATCTCGGCCCTCTCCCGGACATCTTTGGGCAGCACCATCTGCCCTCTATCGTCGATGGTTAGAATCGATTCTACTGAGCAACTGCCTGTCTCATTTGACTGACAACAGGATTCTGATTCGTTCTCTGGTCTTGTGGTCACTACTGTTACCTCATTCTGCGGAGATGTATCTAGCGATTTCTGAATAGATAAAGTTTTTGGAAAAATCAGAAAAATCTGATGAATGCAAATGCTGTGCTCGCCGACAAATTCGACTCAGATAAATGATCAAACGATATGAATATAGCAGTCTGCTGCGGTCGAAAAAATGATAATTGATAAAAAAGCGGCCTTTCCTGCCGGGAAGACCTCTTTGCCGCTACTTCACGGCATCAGCGTACTGCCTGGAAAACTCTTCGCATTGACCGATGATCCGGCCTGTCGCTTCCCTCAGAACAACAATTGGGTCCGCACCAGAGGTCGTGAGATGGAAGACGGGGTTATCCATTATGGGAAACTTGGTGTCATAGGTTGCCATCAGCACCCGTTCGTCAGCCAGCAGTTCGGTCCGCAGCAGGTTCAGGATGGTATGCCCTTCCCCTACAAACTCGATAACGGCCTGATTGTCCGTTTTCTTGATAATCTTGAGATTCATCAAACCACACCCAGACCATAGGCAGAACTCATTTTGCGCGTCTCGGTATTGGCGCAGTTGGGACAGATCAGTTTGTTATCCTTCTTGACCAGACCGGCCAGACAGCGATTGCAGTAGGCCTTGATCACGCCCAGATCCTCGTCGCTCGTGGAAAGCCTCATCTGCCGGTCGTCGATGATCTTGGCCTTGAGGATATCGCGAACCGAGAAAAGGTGGCGCAGATCTTTGACATAAGAGTTTCTCACATTGGATATGTGAATGGTCGCCTCCTCATCTGAAAGTGGCCTGTCTTCATGCCCCTTTTTAAAGGCCAGGGAGACAATTACCAGGCTGTCCTTGAGATCAATTACCTCTCCTACCACTATATCGCCCTGAGAGAGCTTTACCGGAGCATTGGTCTTGGGTATGACACTCGCAGACCTGGCCCTCGAATCTATCTTGACCAGGCCAGCGGTTGATGCAAAAATCGTTCCTGATCGAGCATAGGTGCAATCACCGGGAACAAACTCCTCGGTCGATCCAACCACATCACCAGGAAGCACAAAGATACCGTCCATCATCATTCCTCAATGAATTCTTTATGAAGCGCGTTAAATCCAGTTTCATCCTCAATCGTTTCATCTTCAGCATCATGAACTGCTAGTATCTAAACTCTAGCTAAGCTCTATCTAAACTCTAGCCAAACTCTAGCATGTTATTCTATATAGCTCAACCCCAATGACCTTGGTATCCTGGCTATGGAAGTCAAAGCATCTCTTCAAGGGAAAGGGGATGCGATAAATCTCCTGAACGATGCAGGGTTTCATAAAGCTTTTTACGAACCCCTCGCTTCCCTGATTGTGCAAAGAGTAGATCGTCCGGGCGATATTTCGGGCGCTATTGAGAAAGGCCCGGTCACCGCTGCTCGCTTTCTGGGCCCCGAAAGGCGGATTCATAATCACGGTTTCAATGCCTTTGAGCGCCAGTGATCCAACATCGGCGCGGATGAAGTCCACATCAGCGCCCAATTTTTCTGCGTTTCTCCTCGCTATGGCCAGAGCTTTGCCATCGATCTCCACCCCAATGGACCTTGCTCCAAGCAGGGCTGCCCCTATGGCCAGCACTCCCGTGCCGCAGCCAAGGTCGCAGACGGTGCCAAGATCCCCGCGCATCGCCGCCAGGAAGAGCATCTCTGCGGCGACAGTGGCGGGCGTGGCATACTGCTCCTTTTGAAAAGAAGGATTGCTAAAGCCCTCCAGCCTCTCCAACAACATCTCAAGCTGCTTTTTCTTCATATCCGCCAGAGATGGATACTATTGCGGCCTATATGAAGTATATTATCCCTTCAATGGCAAGGAGCATAACAACGAGAACCGTCATGATCTTGAGGAGAAATACGGCTTTAATGAGGCTCGAATCGCTTTGCTCAGGCTCTTTTTCAACCTCAGGAGCTTTCGCGGCCTGCAAAAAGTCCGCGATGTCATCGGGATCATTAACGCCATCAGTGCCATTAGTACCGTTATTCCCGGCATTTCCATCCTCTTTCTCTCTCACCTCTTCGCATTTCTCTTCCACCTTTATCTCCTGATATCTCTCATCCACGGCACCTAAAGATGCTTCCTCCTGCGGCTTTTGGCTCTTGTCCTCTGGCTCCGAAATCCCCTGCTCGCGGGCACAGAATTGCCTGCCAACCGGCGGCACGAGAAGCTGTCGGTAATCGCCGCAGGCTACTTCGCATTTCATCGGGACCGTGCATCTATCCGCCAGGATCAGACCTCTTGACTCATGCCCCTCTTTTGATACTTCCAGCACAGGCAGGTCAGCATCCATTATGGGCTGAACATCCGGCTCGTGCAGGTCATTTATCTTGATATTTACTGCCATTTCATCCCTTTCGCTATTGGGCAAAAGATGCAGGGACTCATCCCATAATAGCATACGATTTACGTCATCGATCTTGCTCAGCGAATAGCTCGCCATGACACTGGCAATGGCAAGCAAAACTTCCTGACAGGGACGGCTGCCATTTTCTGCCGACTCCTCCAAAATCTCTGCCGCCCGGACAATCCGTTTGGCACTTCTCTTCTGCCCTTCCGGCCCCTTTGCGCCAAGATGCTTCTCTGCACATCGCAGAGACCCGGCGGCCATCTGAAGCTTCTCTGAGGATTCTCTCCCAAGTCTCTGCAAATCCAGGCTGGCATTGATATTCTTTAGTGCCTGGTAAAGATAGTCTCCCGCTTCCTCTGAGGGGCAAACCTGAACCGCTCCCATGAAATAGTCCAGGGCGTTGTTCATGGCGCGCGACTGCATCAGGGGCTCATCGGCGAGAAGCCCAATGCGATAGGACTCCTTCATTCCGGCGATTATCCTTTGCAGATTCAGTATTTCGGATTTGTCGACGACATAGTCGGCATTTTCAGAAGCAATTTCCAGGGACTTCTGGGCCTTCTCCAGCAGCATCAGGGACTCTTCGACCCGGACAGGCCCGCCGGCTTTGGCGAGATAAGATTGACTGCGGGCAATCGCCTCGGCCACTCTGACCTCAGCCCGTCCTTCTCCCAGGGTAGACGCCAATTCCTGATAGCGATTCGCCGCCTGGATAAATAGCCATGAGGCTTCATTGGCAAAAGTGCGGCTGCTTTGCAGGCCATTATCTTGCATCTTGTCTCTTGCAAGAGCGCTGTAAGTCTTCGCCAGGCAATAGAGGGCATTCTGATAGCCGGGCTTCATCTGACCGGGAATAAGATCCACCGCCCTCTCCAGAGGCTCGCGAGCAGCGGTCGCCTGCCCCATCTTCAGGTAGATGAGTCCCAGGTTGGACAGAACGATCCCCTGGCTTGAAGAATCGCCCTGCAACGCAAATAGGGAGAGGCTGGAGTTGAAGCAGTGTACTGCCCGATCCCAGTCCATCTTCTGGCCGGCAATTCTTCCGAGCTGGTCCAGTACCCAGGCAGAACTCCTCTTGTCGCCCAATTTCTCAAAGTCAGCCAGGCTTCTCTCGAAATATCGGGACGCCAGCTCCTTTTCACCCATGTCGGCATAGACCCTCCCAAGGCTTCCCGTCATCTGGGCGATGCCGAGTCTGTCTCCCGCTTCCTCGAAGGTCTTCAGGCTGCGGTAGCAGTGTTCTATCGCTTTGTCCCATTCGCCGCTCTTCCTGTAAGCCGAGCCCAAGTTCCCCAGAACATGGGCGAGGCTGATGCGATCCCCTTCCCGGGAAAAGCTGTCGGAGGCTTTTTTATAATAGAAGACCGCCTTTGCCAAATCGCCCAGATGAATGAAAGCCTGACCCAGATTATTCTGAAGCACAGGCCGCAGAACAGGATCACGGCAGAGCGACAGAGCCCGGTTGTAGGCAATGGCAGCCTCTTCGGGCAATCCCCCCCGCCGGCAGATGTCGCCCAGCCGCTTGAGCTCATAAACATCCTGCAGCTGCTGAGACAGTTTTCTGCTGATGTCTCCATCAATTTTGCCATTTCTGGCGCTATCCAGAAATTTGCCCAGCAATTCTGGGCAGCTTCCTTCGATGGCACTACTATCGATTTTTTGTAGACCATCACCTCCTTTGGAAAGGGATGCATATATCTCCTGAAGAACGACCAGTTGATCCATGAGTTATAAGATAACTTATATCTTTATATAGTTTTTGAATACATCGAATTTTGTTGTTACTATAGATCAGTTATAATTCCGGCCTTGAAGAAGCCTTTTATATCTTGGCCGTAAGTGTTTTTGGGAGATTCCCGATGGAGTTCACTGCACAGGAAAAATATGAGTTCAAGCGTCTTCTCGATAACCTGAGAAGCAAGACGGGGCGAGGGACGGAGCTGATTTCTCTCTATATCCCCCCGGATAAGCAGATCCATGATGTCACAAGCCAGCTGCGTGAGGAGTACGGGCAAGCAGCCAACATAAAATCTCGTGTCACCAGACTTTCCGTGCAGGGTTCACTTGAGTCGGCCATGGCCCGCCTCAAGCTAATCCCCAAGGCACCACCCAATGGCGTGGTCATATTCATCGGCAGCGTGGATGCAGGAGCCAACAAGACTGAGATGTACAGCGTGGCCATGGAGCCGCCCGATCCCATAGTCACTTACCGGTACCACTGCGATTCATCGTTTCTCCTGGAACCTCTGGAAGAGATGCTGGCCGACAAAAAGACATTCGGTCTCATTGTGCTCGACCGGAGGGAGGCGACCATCGGCATTTTGAAGGGCAAGTTCACCGAAGCGGTTAAGCACCTGACCTCTACTGTGCCCGGCAAACAGAGAAAAGGAGGCCAGTCCAGCCACAGGTTCCAGCAACTGCGTCTCATCGCCATTCATGAGTTTTATAAACGGGTGGGCGAATCGGCCAACGAAGCATTCCTGCCCATCGATCCCAAGGACCTGCAAGGCATACTGATCGGCGGGCCCTCTCCTACCAAAGAGGAGTTTGTCGAGGGCGGATTTCTCCATCATGAATTGCAAAGGAAGGTCATCGGCACCCTGGATGTGTCCTATACCGATGAATCGGGGTTGTTTGAGCTGGTGGATTCCGCTCAGGAGCAGCTCTCCGATCTGGAGGTGATGCAGGATAAAGTGCTGATGCGCCGCTTCATGAAGGAGCTGGTATCAGACAAGGGTCTCGCCGCATATGGTGAAAATGAGGTTCGCCATAACCTGGAGCTGGGCGCAGTTGAGGTTCTTCTCCTGTCTGAAGACCTGAGAAAGACGCGAGCCAAGATCGAATGCACCAGCAGAAGCTGCGACTTTTCAGAGCATCAGACCCGCACCACATCAACTGCTCCGGTAGGAAATTGCCTCAAGTGCGGAGCAGCACTCGCCATAACCGAAGAAGAGGATATAGTCTCCGAATTGTCAAAGCTG
>JAQVZT010000108.1 GCA_028708055.1 Methanothrix sp. | reverse complement strand
CGTTGGCTACCGTCGCCGCCCAGCCTGCCCAGGGCATATTATCGAAGTATCCGCACAAGTATGCCAGGAAGAAAGCCACAAATATCGATCCCAGGAAATTGCCGACATAAACGAGAGACCAGTTCTTTACCAGCCCCTTGACGGTTGCCTCGCCGTTGAGGAGGCTGATGGGCGCAAACATGCAGTTGCCTGTGAACAGCTCAGAGCCTGCGATCACTACCAGCATCAAGCCCACGGGGAATACCGCTCCTGCGGCAAACTTGACGAGACCTGCCGGCAGAGCTATCTTCCAGATGCCTCCATCCGGGCCGGTGATGGTGCCGTTAGATAAGCCCCCGGCCACAATCTCGCTCAACAGGGCTCCAAAGGCGATGTAGGCTCCGGCTAAAAAGCCCAGCATCAGTAGCTTTTGCCAGGTGATGTTGCATTTCGTGCATCCGGCAGCAATGGCTGCCTTGGCGATATCAGCGGGGACTTTGAATGCCATATTTTCCCTCCAGAGCAGCCAGCCCGAGGATCTCTTGCCGCATGGTCAAGCATTCCGCGATAGTTTGCAAGGTCTATCGATACTTGTTTTTCCGGGCGGTCTGCAGGAATGCAAGTGCTTGCCTGCATATGGCGTAAAAGACTTGCGGTTGCCTATAAATTCATAAAAAGTATGAAAATAGCCGGCAAGCAGGGAGTCAAATCCCAGATAACTTGCATGCGCCATCCAGATGCTCCACATCATCAATGAGCCTTCTTTTAGCCGGATTGAAGCTCTTCTTTTGCTTGCAGTCCATCAGCCTGTGCCAGTTATCTCTCTCCCAGATATTGAAGGATCTATCTTCTTCGGGAATCAGCTGGCGTAGCCTCAAAACCAGTCCATCCCAGTTGACGGAGTGGCCGCTGAAATCCGGGCCATCCACACAGGCGAATTTGGTCTTTCCCTCTACCTCCACCCGGCAGGCCCCGCACATGCCGGTGCCGTCCACCATGATGGGAGTGAGACTGACCAATGTCTCTACACCGGCGGCCCGGGAAGCATCTGAAGAGACCTTCATCATGAAGGGACAGCCATGCGCAAATATCCGGTCGATCTTCTTTCCCGATGCCAGCTCCTGCTCGATGAAATCGTTGGCCCAGGCGGTCTTGCCGCATCCGGTGACGACATGAACCTCGTCGCTGTGCTCCTTGAGCCGGTCTATCCAGAAGATAAAGTCCGGGCCGCGGCCTTCCACCACGGTTATCACATAGTTGCCCTTCTCCTTGAGTGCCTTGATGAGCGGCAGAGTGGGCCCGGCGCCAAAGCAACCGCAAGCGCAGATAACCCTCCCGAAATTCGCAATCTCCGTGGGCGCGCCCAGGGGACCGGCGATATTGGATACGCATTCGCCTTCTTTCATGGCGGACAGCTTTGCGGTGCTCGTCCCCAGAACGTAGAAGACAATGTCGATTGTGCCTTCCTTTTCGTCCCAGCCGGCCAGGCCCATGGGTATTCTCTCACCCTTCTCGTCTGCCCTGAAGATTGCGAACTGGCCGGGCTTCGCAGTGAGAGCAATCTTGGGAGCTTTGAATTTCATGTGAATGATATTGGGAGCTACGGTTTCTTTGGTTACGATCTCGTACATCTCTGGCCTCCACTCTTATTCAGCTTCGCAGCACAGACCTGCAATTCCAGGATTTTGGCCACAGGGTCTGGGGCTGTATTGGCAAGCATGTTGATGGGAAAAAATGTAGAGGATTAATTGTATTAGAACATTGCTCTGAAAATGCCGGTCATATTTTGAAGATCTATAAAAATTTAAAATTAGTGCCCCCAGATTGCGGAAGCAACGCCTTTTTGGAAACAGCGATAGCACCACTGCTCTAGTTTTGCGGCGGCTCGGACTGGCACTCCTGACACTGGGAGAAGATTCCTATCTGCTGGCCTTGCTGAGTGGCTATTGATGAGACCCCTTGCTGGACCAGCGTGATCACCAGAGACCCGCCATATTCAAAGTGGCCGAGCTTCTCTCCTTTATAAACAGGCACCGGATTGCTATCGGAGACATGAGCGAATTTGTCTTCGAATACCACAGAGCCGATGGTATCCAGGCCCACCGGGATCATCGCCACGTAGCCGTATTTATCCGTCTTGATCACCAGGTAGCCTCTGCGGAACTGCTCGAAGACGCTGTAGTTGGCGCCATAGCCGAAATTCCGGGCATTATAGAAGGTAGCAAAGTCTTTGATCCCCCAGTAATCCCCGCTCACATTCTCGTCCGACTCCACCACCCTGCCCGATACCACGGAATGGTAATGGTGGTATGTGGTGGGCATCAGTATGCAGGAGATCGCCGTGCCATTCTCAAAGAGACTGGCATACCTGGACCCGTTCAAGAGCTGGGTTACATTCAGCTTCTGGTTCAGCTTAGTGGGAATCCTGACGCCCGGCGTCAGGGGCTCTATCATATTCAGAACGCAATCGGTCGGTGATACCAGCACGGAGTCTTCCAGCGGGCTGGCAACAGTTCTCATCCCGGGCTTGAGATCGCGAATGAAGAACTGGTTGAAGGACTTGAATCCCCCTGGGGGAATGATATATTGCTCCATATGAATTGAAGAGTCGTTCATCCACTGGGAGATGGTCCCCGCAGACTGCCGGCTCTCCAGGAACTGCCGCCTGGCCTCGACAAACTGCCTCGTCCAGCTCAATCCCGGGTCCTCGCCCACGATCTTCTGGCCGAATTCGTTCTCGTAATAGAACCAGGCGAACTTTTCGATGAAATTGAATTCATCCTGGGCGCCATTGGGTGTCGGCTTCAATTGGTACCATTCGGAAAAGAACTGAAGAAGATCGTAAAACTTCTTGCCTTTCCAGGGGTTTTCCGCCCTGGGGCTCGGCCAGAGATCGGCAGTATTTGGGTCCGGACCTTTCATATTGGCGAACGCCTTATCCATGTCGGCATGAAATTCCGGGTTATTGTCGTACAGATCATTTAGCGCTACTATTGGCGAAGTGTTCATTGCACCCTGCGCATTATCAGCAGCTGATGAACCTGCGGGAAGCATAGGGGCGCCAATTGCCTGTGAAAAGAGCAATACAAGCAATATTAATAAAGTTAATATTATCTTCATATTAGAAAACCTTCCGGAGACAATTTGTTTTCTTTCTGCATAAGTTCTATTTGTTTAAGATCTTTATGGTGAGAAAAGACTCTAAGTTGAAACCACCCGCTATCACCCTAATTTGGGCAAGCATTGTCTAAAAAGTTAAATTTCTTAGACCCATTTAGCTGAGCTTTCAGCAGGGGATCTTCTCGATCCTTATGGCGCAGGCCTTGTACTCCGGAGTCTTGGCCTGAGGGTCCAGAGAAGCATTGGTAAGCAGATTGGTGAGAACATCCTGGTAGTGGAAAGACATGAATGCCACGCCGCGGGATGATTTATCTGTGACACGGGCTTTGGTCCGCACTGAGCCGCGCTTCGACCTGACCAAGACCACCTCGCCGTCTCCTACTCCCAGCTCTTTTGCATCCGTCGGGCTTATCTCAATTGCCTCTTCCGGCCACACCCACATGATTCCTTTAGAGCGCCTGGTCATCGAGCCGCAGTTGTAGTGCTCCCTTCTTCTGCCGGTGGTGAGGATCAGCGGATAGTCGGAATCGGGCTGCTCGGCTGGGTACCGGTGCTGCACGGCGTTGAACTTGCCCAGGCCCCGGCTGAACTTATCCATATGCAGGGTCTCTGTGCCCGGATGTCCTGCGGAGGGACAGGGCCACTGCAAACCCTTGCCATCCAGCCTGGGGAAGCTCACTCCCGCAAACATCGGCGCCAGGGAGGCGACCTCGTCCATGATCTCAGAAGGATGATCGTATTTCATTGGGTAGCCCATCTTCTGGGCGATGAGACAGATAGTCTGCCAGTTCTCCAGGCCGCAGATCGGCGGAATGGCTTTTCTTACCCTTTGAATGCGCCGCTCTCCGTTGGTAAAGGTTCCGTCGCACTCGGCAAAACTGGCCGCAGGCAGAATGACATCTGCGTATTTGGTGGTCTCTGTGGGGAAGATCTCCTGGACAACCAGGAAGTCCAGGGCGTCAAGAGATGCTCTCACCCTGTTGGTGTCCGGGTCGGTCTGGGCAGGGTCTTCTCCCAGAATGTAAAGCGCCCTGATCTTGGATTCCTGGTCGCCCTCCAGCATTTGCGTGGAGGTCAGACCGATATTCTCCGGCAGTTTGACCTTCCAGGCCGCCTCGAATTTAGCGCGGATAGCTGCGTCCACCACCGGCTGATAGCCGACCTGAACATTGGGCAGAGCCCCCATATCGCAGGCTCCCTGGACGTTGTTCTGCCCGCGCAGAGGCATGACCCCTGTCGACCGCCGGCCGACATTTCCGGTGAGCATGGCGAGGTTACCCAGGGACATGACATTGGCAGTTCCTGTGATATGCTCGGTGATCCCCAGGCTGTAGATGATCATCGCGTTCTTGGCCTTGCCATAAAGCCTGGCTGCTGCTATGATATCCGCCGCCGGAACTCCCGTTATCTTGCTTGACCTTTCCGGCGAATACTCCATAACGGTCTTCTGGAATTCCTCGAAGCCCTCCGTTCGGCTGGCGATGAAGTCGCGATCCTCGAGCCCCTCTTTTATAATGACGTTCATCATTGCATTGAGCAGGGCGATGTTGGTTCCGGGCTTCAGGTTGAGCCAGATGACTGCCCGGTCGACCAGCTCTATCTTTCTGGGGTCGGCGACAATGATCTTCGCGCCCTTTGACAGGGCCTTGATGATCTTCAGGCTGACTATGGGATGGGCCTCAGTGGTATTTGAGCCGATGATGAACAGGAGATCGGAGTCTTCGATCTGGTCGAAGGAATTGGTGGCTGCCCCGCTGCCGAAGCATGCGGCAAGCCCTGTGACTGAAGGAGCATGACAGACTCGGGCACAGTTGTCCACGTTGTTGGTTCCGAAGACGGCACGCGCCAGTTTGCTCATCAGGAAGTTCTCCTCGTTGGTGCACCGGGAAGAGGAGAGTGCTCCCAGAGAGTCCGGTCCATATTTTTCCTTTATCTCGGAAAACTTTTTGGCGACCAGATCGAGCGCTTCTTGCCAGCTGGCCTCCTCAAGTTTGCCGTTGCGCCTGATCAGAGGGGTTGTCAAACGATCGGGGTGATGGACGATCTCGTCCAGGCCGAAATGGCCTTTAACGCATGCATGGCCCCGATTTACCGGTCCATCTCTGTCCGGACGGATGGATACCAGCCTCCCTTCCTTGACACCGAGCTTCAGCTGGCAGCCTACGCCGCAGTAGGGGCAGATTGTCGAAACCGAGAACTCCGGTTTTTGCCACTTTTCCGACCGGGTGAATAGGGCTCCGGTTGGGCAGGCATCCACGCATGCCCCGCAGAACTTGCAGTCAGCATCCTGCAGCGACTGCGGCCCGATCCAGTTCATGCGATGAAAATCAGGATTATGGGAGAGAATTCCCACGCCGCGCACATCCTGACAGATTCGGATGCATCGGCTGCACATGATGCAGAGGCTGTAACTGCGATCGAAGAACGGCTCTCTCAGTACTGGCATATTCTTAAAAGAGATGTTGTATCTGACCTTCTCCAGGCCGACGAACCGCACCGCCTCCTGTAGCTCGCATTCCCCGTTTTTCGGGCAGTACTTGCATCCCACCGTCACCGGAAATTTGCGCATGCATTCGCGCAAATCGTTGCATTCGTCCTTCCTTTCGCAAAAGAGGCAGCTGGTGGGGTGATTAGTGATGGCCAGGAGCATCTCCAGGGTGTTTCTCCTCATCTCCTGCAGCTCATCGGTCCTGGTCTGCACCACCATTCCCTCTTCTGCCAGAGTGTTGCAGCCAGTGGGATAGCAGTCCATGCCCTTCACCGAGACTATGCAAAGCTTGCAAGAGCCTATGGGCTTGAGATCCGGGTGGTTGCAGAGTGCCGGTACATAAGATCCTGCCTTTCGGGCTGCATCCAGAATGGTAGATCCCTCAGGAACCTCTACCATTCGATCGTCAATTGTGAGTTTTATCGCTGACATGTTCCAACCGCGCCGGGAAATGTAGAGGATTAATTGTATTAGAAGGTTGCTCTTAAAGGAAAATCTTATTAATATTCAAAGGCGGAGCATAAGGATGATCAGCTAGAAGAGATCTTAGTTTTCAGAGGCGCGGTGTAGAAGAGATGTCCAGCAAGATTAATTTGAACCGGGTGGAGATGCCCAAGCAATCTCCCGAAAAGAGGAAGAGCAACTTTTCTGAGGTTGCCCTGGGCTACAGTCCTGAGCAGGCTGCAGAAGAGGCAGAAAGATGTCTTCAATGCAAGAAGCCCAAGTGCATGGAAGGCTGTCCAGTGGGGGTTCTGATACCTGATTTTATCTGCGCCCTTCGGGATGGAGACATGCAGGAGGCGACGATCGCCCTCAAGAAAAAGAACAGCCTGCCCGGAATATGCGGCCGAGTCTGTCCCCAGGAGGTGCAGTGCGAGAGCAAATGCATCCTGGCCAAGAAGGGAGCACCGATTGCCATTGGCCGCCTGGAGCGTTATGTGGCAGACTGGGAGCTGAGCCAATCTCAGAGGCCCGAGTGCGAGATCGCAAAGGCCACAGGAAAGCGGGTGGCGATTGTTGGCTGCGGCCCGGCTGGACTCACTGTAGCTGCCGATATGGCCAAGTTCGGACACAAGGTTACCATCTTCGAGGCTTTGCATGATGGCGGCGGCGTTCTGGTTTATGGCATTCCTGAGTTTCGTCTGCCCAAGAGCATCGTAAGGGCGGAGATCGATTATGTGAAATCGCTGGGCGTCGATCTGGAGCTGGACAGCGTGGTAGGCAGGCAGGTGCAGGTCGAGGGCCTGCTCAAAGGTGAATACGACGCAGTCTTCCTGGGGATAGGAGCGGGCGCGCCCCGGTTCCTCAATGTTCCCGGCGAGAACCTGAGCGGCGTGTACTCTGCCAATGAGTACCTGACAAGGGTCAACCTGATGAAGGCCTACCGGTTCCCTGAGTACGATACGCCCATTAAAAAGGGCAGGAAGGTGGCAGTGGTAGGCGGCGGAAATGTGGCAATGGATGCGGCCCGCTCTGCCATGCGCCTGGGCGCGGATGAGGTGCATGTCATCTACCGCCGCTCTCGCGAGGAGATGCCCGCCCGTCTGGAAGAGGTGGAAAACGCCATGGAAGAAGGCGTGATCTTCGATTTCCTCACCAACCCCACCCGATTTTTGGGTGACGAAAGGGGAATGGTAAAAGCCATGGAGGTCGTGCAGATGGAGCTGGGCGAGCCCGATGCCTCGGGCCGCAGGAGCCCGCGGGTGAAGAAGTGCTCGGAACATATCGTCGATGTGGATACGGTGGTCATCGCCGTGGGAACGGTGCCCAATCCGCTTATCGCCAGCAGCACGCCACAGCTCAAGACCACCAAATGGGGAACTCTCGTGGTGGACAACCGGGGCCGCACGACAATGCAAGGCGTCTGGGCGGGAGGAGATATCACCAGCGGCGGAGCCACGGTAATCAGCGCCATGGGCGAGGGCAAGATTGCAGCCGCGGATATGGATGGATGGCTGAAGAAGGGCGGGAGATGGGAAGCGGAAGAGAAGCCGCCTTCTTGCTAAAAATTTTTGTTTTATTAATCTTTTATTAATATTACTGGAAAAATTAGATCGCAGCAGGTTATTGGCTGAATACCCTTTTCTCGTCCTGCTGCCTGATTTGCGGGAGGGGCGCGCGGGAAAAAACGCGCCGCAGGGCGCAAGCCCGCCCTCAAGGCCAAACAGGCCTGGATACCTGGCTCGCCTGGCCGCACGCCACACCCCGTCCGAACTGCAGACATAAAAAGTACTGTGAATGAGTAGTTACTTATCATCAAACAGCGCATTGTCTATTGCTGGTAATCCAATGAATTTCGAGCATGTCGCAGGAAAGGATAAGGGCAAGGTCAGGCTCTTTGCCCTGAGCACCTGTATCTGGTGCAAGAAGACCCGGGAGTTGCTGTCATCTCTGGGAATAGCTTTCGACTACATTTATGTTGACCTTCTTAAGGGCGAAGATAGGACGGAAGCAATCGCCGAGGTCAAGAAATACAACCCAAGCCTCTCTTTTCCCACCCTGGTCGTTGGCGAGAAGAGCATAGTGGGACTTAAGGAAAAGGAGATCCGGGAGGCTCTGAGCTGATGGCAGAGGATTT
>JAQVZT010000107.1 GCA_028708055.1 Methanothrix sp. | reverse complement strand
AATACAAAATCCCTGATGCATTCCAATTATTGGTGATTCACCCCAAAAACGCGGATGATATCTTTTCATAACTTTGGAGGGAGAATTTAGGCAATCATTAATCAGGGTCCGAGCGCGCCCGCCTGGGAGCGGAGCTGCAGCATCTCTACGCCGAAGGCAAGCACGCTGAGATCCTCGCTGCCGTGGAGGCCTGCCTGCCCAAAGACGAAGCTGGCAATTTCGTCGCCGACCGGGAAAAATCTGATGTAGTGCACGATCTGCTTGCCTTTCTGGCAGAGAGAATGCTGGAGATGAACAAACAGAAGCAGCAGGAGATCCGGGGCTTTTTAGGCTGGCTGGAGGGCTACGTGGGGGCAAAGGTAGAGGACCTCACGCCGAAGACAAAGCTGCAGAGCTACTACGAGCACGATTATGAGGGGCTGATGGCGGTGCTCAAGAAGAACAGGAAGAAGCTGGCCATCGACCCGACCAGACGGGAGCCCGCTGAGGCGCTCAAGGCCGAATTCGAGGGTTCGATGAGCAAGCTGGGTCCACTGCGAGAGAGGATCAGGTTGACGGACGGGCTGATCGATCGGGGCCAGGGCTGTACGGGCTGACGGAAGAGGAGATAGCAATAGTGGAAGGCAGAGAGGCGACGAAATAGAGATCCCGGCTAAGGGATTGTCGCCAAGCAGCAAATTTTCATCAAAACAGAAATCAGGGCGGCATAGGCCGATCAACCATAAAACGCCAAGTGTCCAAACCTGCCCGGCGCTGAGGGCGCAGGACTGACCCGCGCGTTTCACCGCGCGCGGTGTTCCCCCAAAAACGGTTTCAAGAAACAGTCAAAGCTGATGATCAAACTGCATACAAAGATCAACCGCTAACCGCCAAAATTGCAGGGCTACAAGGCGCACGAACGGCAGCAGGCGCAAAACAGCGCGTGGCGCTCCCCCAAAAACTGCTTCATAAAACAGTCTAAACTGACGATCAAATGCATTCGCCTATCAACCGCAAAACGCCAAGATCGCCGGGTTACAATGCGCACGAACGGAACGCAAGCGTAAAACCGCGCGCGGCGCTCCCCTAAAAACAGTCTCAGGAAACAATCAAATGGATGATAAGGGCACACACACCGACCTAACCGCAAAACGCCAAGCTCGCCGGGCTACATGGCGCATGAACGGCCCACAAGAGCAAGACAGCGCGCGTAAGTCCAACGGACGAAGAAGAGAGGTATGCGAAAGGACAGACTCATCGAATAGGAAGCATAAAAACAAATAAGTACTGAGAAAAGCAAAATACGTCTGTAAATTTGGAGTTCAAACATATGGCTAGACCTATTGAACTAGGATTGATCTTAGAAGGAGAAGATGCAGAGGAGTTCATCGAGGATTTCCTTCATCCAAAAGTCAGTGAAAAGAAAATATGTCTACTTAAGAAAGCACAGGAAATCTATAAGGCACATCCGGTTTGAATCAAATGGAGAAGGTCATCCATACACAGCTTCGCATCGCAGGCTTGAGAGAGGAAAATGATTTAGCATCGTTCTGCTCAAATAGTGATGAGCTAAACGATTTCTTGAAAGACGATGCATTGAATGCTCAAAATGATCTGATAAGCAGGACATATCTGTGCTTTTGGAAAGGAACTCTCGCAGGATTTGTTACATTAACTACCGATACAATTGGATAAAATTTGGTAGAGCAATGCGATGGAATTGATGGGTATGCGTATCAAAAATATCCTGCAATAAAGATAGCACGACTTGCAGTTGATGATAAATACAAACGACGTGGTATTGGTGAGAATCTACTGCTTTGGGCGGTGGGCAAAGCCTACGAGATTTCAAACCAAATAGGCTGCCGATACATAACTGTAGATGCAAAACGAGAATCAATAGATTTTTATAGAAAATATGAATTTAAAATTATAAAGAAACATAAGGATCGAGATTTTCCCCCAATGTATTTTAATCTATACTCTGCGGATAAAAAAGGATAGGCGATTTGAATGTATCGTCTGAGGACATGCGGATTTCGAGCCACGTATTTTGTTGAAGCAGATTCTGTAGTTGAAACTGACCTCTTTTCGAAAAAGAGAAATTCTGTCTATGGAGAAAATTGATTTAATAACCAAGAGCGGACAATGGGATACTATTGGCAACTGTTGACGTGAGCAAAGAAGATGTATTAATCGCCTATGCTGATGAGTAATATAAGAAGCTTCAGCACGAAAGAGGTCGGTACTTCTCCATTGATGAATATTTCGACAAGCGTGACATCAGATAGAGCCTATTTTTTGGGAGAAGATCGCCTGCTTTTGTAGCATCTCCTTTTCCACCTCCGCGCCCGAGCGCGCCCGCCCCAGCCCCACCAGCAGCTCTACGCCGTTGGCAAGCACGTCGAAACCCTTACCACAAGTAGTTTTATATCCCTTTTCTGCATTTGAGCCAGAAATTCGAGCCCAGAAAGACAATGTGGTCCAATTCAAGGAGGCGTGTGCATGCCCCACCTTACCCGCCTCAAGACCGGGTCTCTGCGCAGCTACGAAGATGAAATTTGAAAAATATGCTTTTCATTGCAGGATGATGCCCACTTGAAAGAGTCCGAGATATGGTTCCGCTACAATAGCAAGAACTCCTACAGCATTGCCGCCCTGATGCCTCTGGTGGAAGCCGGCATAGCTCACGAGCCGAAGGAGGGCATTATGCTCTACAGCTTTGCCAGCGCCCAGGCTGAGGAGGTCTACCGCGAGGTCGCCGGCGCTACGGTGGATGCAGTCCTCATCGCCGGCGGCCCCCATCCCTCCGCCCTGCCTGAGGAGGTCCTGGAGTACTTCGACTTCGTGGTGATCGGTGAGGGAGAAGAGACTCTGCCGGAATTGTTGCAGGTCTTGAGAGAAGGCCGCGATCCGGCAACTGTCAAGGGCATCGCTTACCGAAAGAAAGACAATCATAATCACAATCATAATCACAATCATTGTCATAATTATTGTCATAATCACGGCCACAACCACGATCACAATTGCCGGGAACATGTGATGATTACCGAAAAAAGGCCTCCCGTGGATCTGGATATCTATCCGCCATTCAGCAAGATCCTGGCACCCCTGGAGATCTCCCGCGGCTGCCCCTGGGGCTGCACTTACTGCCAGACGCCACGCCTCTTCGGCACCTGCATGCGCCACCGATCGATTCCGACCATCGCCCGGTATGCTCGCCGCCACAGGGATATCCGCTTCACATCGCCAAACTCCCTGGCCTATGGATCGGACGGACGCACGCCCCGCCTGGAGAAGGTGCAGGCCCTGCTAGAGGCGTTGGCTGAGCTGAAAAAGCCCATCTACTTCGGAACATTTCCCTCCGAGGTCCGGCCGGATTTCGTCTCGCCTGCCGCTCTGGAGATCATAGTCAAGTACTGCGCCAACAAGAGCCTTAGCCTTGGAGGCCAGTCAGGCAGCCCGGCGGTCCTGCGAAGCATTGGCCGGGGGCACGGATGTACTGAGGTTGAAGAGGCCTGCGAACTGGCTCTGGATTATGGGCTTGTGCCCCTGGTGGACCTGATCTTCGGCCTGCCGTCAGAGACGGAAGCAGACCAGAGGATGAGCCTGGACCTGGTCAGGTGGATTGCGGCTCGGGGCGGCAAGGTGCGGGCGCATCGCTTCACGCCCCTGCCGGGAACTCCCCTGGCAAGAGCACAGCCTGCGCAGCTGGCGCCGGATGTGGAAGCCTGCCTTGGCAGGATGGCTCTGGAAGGACGGCTGACCGGAAGCTGGTAACTATACACAATCTTTATATTCAAAATAGTACTATAAAGTTATTGGTGGACTGGTGTGGAACTGAGGTTTGACAATTACATTTTAAAAGCGTTTCTCGCTTCCGGCCTGCTGGCGCTCGTGATGATTTCTCTGGCTCTCGGGCTCATTCAGCTCTTTCGCTATGGATCGTCCCTGCCGCTATCTATAATTCTCACTATGGCTGCGATATCCTTCGTCCTGTCCGCTTCCTTTTTTGAGCGCTACGAGGTGGGCTCAATTATGTGGTCCATGCTGGTATCGCTCATCGTCACCTTGATGCTCACTCTGCTCTCCGGCGGGATAATCTACGGCCTCACGGAGCGCAGCCAATCCTGGGAGGAGCTGCTCTCGGGCCTGGCCATCTGCATGATTGTGGGCATGACCCTGCTCTCCTATCTCAAACGCAGCCTGGGAGAGATTGAGTACTGATTGAGAGATTGAGTACTGGGTAGAGATTGAGTTTGGCTGGCAGATAAAGTCCCGATTGATAGAGTACTGATTAATACTAGCAGCGATACCAAGCAGTCTTGCGATGCCCGGCATGATGATAGACTCCTTTGGCCGCAAGGTCACTGGCCTGCGGATAGCTCTCACTCCTCGCTGCAACCTCAATTGCATTTACTGTCACCATGAGGGCGAGGCGAACCCCAGAGGCGAGATCTCAGATGAGATGGTGGTGAGCGTCGCCCGGGCGGCTGCGCAATTAGGCGTGCGCTCCTTGAAGTTCACCGGCGGAGAGCCCTTGCTTCGCCCAGGCCTGGCAAAGCTGATCGCCCGCATGCCCCAGGATCTGGACCTCTCTCTTACCACGAATGGCATCTTTCTTGCAACGCTCGCGGAGCCGCTCGCCGGAGCGGGCCTCGATCGGGTCAATGTGAGCCTGGACTCGCTGCGGCCCGAGGTCTACCGGAAGATAACCGGCTGCCGGGAAGGCGATCTGGAGAAGGTCCTGGCGGGAATTGATGCCGCCCGGGCTGCGGGGCTGGAGCCGATCAAGCTGAATGTGGTGGTCCTCAAGGAGAATGAGGCGGAGATCGGCGATTTGATGGACTTTTCCCGGGACCGGGGATTAATACTGCAGCTCATCCAACTGATGGATCTGCATCACAGCGGCATCTCGGGAGATATCGATGCCATCGAGCGCGATCTCGCCAGCCGGGCGGACCGCGTGAGAACGAGGGAGATGCACCGCCGCAAGAAGTACTTCCTGGATGGAGCTGAGGTAGAGGTGGTCCGGCCCATGGACAACACCGAGTTTTGCGCCAACTGCACCCGCCTCCGTGTGACCTCGGACGGCAAGATCAAGCCCTGTCTGCTGAGAAGCGACAATCTGGTGGAGATCGGCACCTGCGACTGCGAGAGGATCATAGAGCTGCTGCAAGAGGCCAACTCCCGCCGGGAGCCGTACTTTGGAAAGGTGCGATTGCCGGCCGGGCGGTCGGCGAGGGTGGCAGACTGCCCAAGGCATTAGGTAATTATAAATTTCTTCAGAGCTTTTTTATTAGCACGGCTTTCATATTGATTTGATCTCAATCAGAATTAGAGAGTGAGGGCAATGGTTACGAATGTGACTATCGAGAGGATGGAAGGGCAGATCAAATGGTACAGCCAGAAAAGCGCCTGGAATCAGGACTGTTTTAAGAAGCTCAAGGTGGTGGAGATCATAGCGGCAGCGCTGGTTCCTTTTGCCGCTGGGATAAGCGCACCGGCTGTGGTTACCGGCCTTTTAGGCGTGATCGTGGTGGCTCTTGAAGGGCTGCAGAATATTTACCAGTTCCAGAACAACTGGATCACCTATAGGTCCACGGCAGAGGCGCTCAAGCATGAGAAATACCTCTGGTATGCCCAGGCAGGTCCGTACCTCAATGCCCAGAATCCGGAGGCGCTGCTGGCGGAGAGGATCGAGTCGCTCATCTCCACCGAGAACGCAAAGTGGGCAACGGAGTGCGAGCAGGCGGGAAGGGGGAAGACTGGAGCGACGGCGCAAGAGTGAGCGAGACCGGATTTTTAAGTTTGAAGCTTCTATCATTTTTTCAAACAATAGAGGAACGATTTTAAATATTGCCGAGAAGAGCCATGCCAGAGAAAAAATCAAAAACCATCGCAAAATGGTGCTGACGAATGGCAAGTGGGCAGGTCTCTTCCATGGATATTGAAGTCTTCATTTCATATTCGCATAATGATGAAGCATTGAAAAAGGAGCTTGAAAACCATCTGAGCAGTTTGAAACGGCAAGGTCTGATCTCTACATGGTACGATCGAAAGATTGGTGCTGGCGAGGAATGGAAGGGGCAGATAGACTCCCACCTCAATTCGGCTCAGATTATCTTGCTGCTTGTCAGTTCCGATTTTATGGCATCCGATTATTGCATCGATATTGAAATGATACGCGCTTTAGAGCGGCAGGAGTTCGGACAAGCCCATGTTATCCCGATTATCCTTCGTCCGGTGGACTGGCAGGACGCGCCTTTTGGCAAGCTGCAGGCACTTCCCACCAATGCTGAGCCCATTATAAGCAGGAAATGGGGATGCAGGGACGAGGCCTTTGTCGATGTGGCAAAGGGAATAAGAAGCGTGGTAGAGAGCTTGAATTCCACAAGAGACAGTAGTCTGAATGGACATGCAGTTAATAAAAATATTGAATTAATAATAGTAGATAAAATGCATAGAGGAGACTATGATACCATAAGTGATGCTATTTCCGCGGCTGCTCCCGGGTCACGAATTATGGTGAGGTCAGGAATGTATGATGAGGGATTAATAATCGACAAGCCTCTTGAGATCGAAGGCGATGGGAATCTAGGGGATGTTGTGATCCGAGCGGAAGGAAAAGCCGCTATATCGTTCAGGACCGCAAAAGGGATGATATCTAATCTCGTGCTAAATCAAATGGGTGGAGGCGATTTTTATTGTGTGGATATCCAGCAGGGACTTCTAGAGCTTAACAGATGCGATATCACGAGCCATTCTAGGGCTTGTGTGGCAATTCATGGCAAGGCGTATCCCAAGCTAAAAGGCAATAGGATCCACGATGCGAAGTTCGGCGGAATCATTGTTTACGAAAACGGACAGGGCCTGATTGAAGATAATGATATATTCCGAAACGATCTTTCGGGCATCACGATTGAAGAGGCTGGCAACCCAACCGTCCGTGGCAACAGGATTCATGACTGCGTGTTGCATGGGATTAATATTTGGAAAAACGGACAGGGCCTGATTGAAAAAAATGACATATTCGGAAATTCTATTTCAGGCATCACGATTGAAGAGGCAGGCAACCCAATAATCTATGACAACAAGATTCACGATGGCGATTCGGTCGGGATCGATGTTAGGAAAAACGGACAGGGCCTGATTGAAGAAAATAACATATTTGGAAATACTAATCCCGGCATCATGATCGATGAGGCTGGCAAACCAACCGTCCGTGGCAACAGGATTCACGATGGCGATTCGGTCGGGATTTATGTTAAGGAGAGCGGACAAGGCTTGATTGAAAAAAATGACATATTCGGAAATATTTCAGGCATCTGGATCGATGTGGCTGGCAACCCAACCGTCCGTGGCAACAGGATTCACGATTGCAGGTCTGATGGTATTTTAGTTTTAAAGAACGGACAGGGCTTGATTGAAAAAAATGACATATTCGGAAATAACTATTCAGGCATCGAGATACTAGAGTCGAGCTGCCCAATCGTCCGTGGCAATCGCATAAATAGGAATAGCCTTTATGCAATTTGTGCTCATGGCAATTGGGCGGGAATAATTGAGAACAATGACCTTCGCGATAATAAGTACGGCGCTTGGTTCATACAAGATAATAGCAAGAATGCCTTCAAGCGCTCCGGCAATCAAGAATAATGAAACAATCGCGTTTCGGATAATTTTAGAGCAGCCATTCACCTCGTCCACACCTCTGCTCGCGCTATTTCTCCAAGCCATTCCCATCAAGCAACGAATCCTGGCTCGCCATCCCCGCCCGCCCTCACCGTCGACCCCGCGCCGCTCCCTGAAACCAGCGTGCTGCAAGATCCCACCGCGATCGCCGCCCTCGATCTTGGAATCTCGATTCCGTGCACAGGGGCTGTCATCGGTGGCAGGCGCAGGCCGTCTGCTGTCGCGGCGATTGCCTCATCTGAAAAGGGCGCAGTGGTCTCGGCGCTGGCCCGGCCTGGCGATTGATGCTCATTTTCGTGTTTTCTTTATGGGACGGAAATGGAAGGAATTTCCTTTGAGGCGAAAGCCTTAAATCTCGGCAATCGACGAATAGTTGATTGGCGAAAGTCGATGGACCAACCCCTCCTACATCCGATTGGCTTTCTCCTCCCTCCTTCATATCACCCTTTGTGAATTCGTTATTCTCGATTATGCCTGAAATCCTTCAGGTGATCTC
>JAQVZT010000106.1 GCA_028708055.1 Methanothrix sp. | reverse complement strand
CTTAGAGAGAAACTCAAGGAGACAGGACAAAGTGTTCCCAATCAGCTCAATAAGCCAACGCAAAGACCGACTATGAGATGGGTCTTCGAGATCTTTATGGGCGTAATTCAGGCGATTGTTATCGAAAGTTGGAAAATTATTAAAGTCAGCGTGGGACCGAGCGAATCGCAGAAGACAATACTATTGTTGTTGGGACGGGAATGCAAAAATTATTACGGGATGATTTGAAACTGCGGAATGTGGGTTTGATGATCCCCTTAAGAAGGTCATCGATGCTGGCTATTGAGCTGCCCTGGGAAGGCCTGACTCTCGCCGCCGGATAGCCGAAGTTAGTTCAGGGCGGCGACATCGAAAGCACCGCAGCCTACCATTCCGACATCGGTGACGGCGGCCACAAGATTAACCGGCCCCAGAGCGATCACATATCCATCTGCTTGCTTTTTGGCGAGCTGCACTTTGATTTGTTCCATATTTAATCTCACATCCTTGAATCAGGATTCTTGAATCTCGATCTTTGAATCAATATCTCTCTTCGTCATTGATAAGAATTGCCCATATTGCAATTGATGGCTTATTGTGTCTTTCAGAAATCAGGAAAAAATTAATCAGTACTAGGCAGTTATCATCTTCAAGGAAACTGGGTTCAGGCCATAAAGGCTCTGGCGAGCATCAGGGAAGCAAAATTTCTTTACGAGAAGGTTCTCTTCCTTCAACCGTGTCAGGGCATATCTCACTGTTCTGGAAGGAAGGTAGGTCTTGTTTATGATCTCCTTCTGGGTAAGAAAGCTTCCCGATTCGAGTACCTTGATAATCAGCTTGGCCGATGGCGGCAATCGGTCCACATTCAGGCTTTGCGGATGAATTTCCGCTTCAGCAAAGACGATCCCTCATCATCATTTCACCGATCACAATTGTTAACTGAGGAGATATTTATAGCTTTGTGATCAGGCAAAAGGCTTACATCACATCCATTCCATAGAGGTAGTAGAGGCTCTGTCTTGCATCGCGAAAGCAGAAACTCTCTTTCAGCATCTCTTCTCCTCTCAGCCTTTCCAGGGCATATCTCACAGTTCTGGGAGGGAGATCGGTTCGGCTTATGATGTCCTTTTGGGTCAGAGGTCCCTCAGAGGCAAGCAACTGAAATACCTGCTTTGCTGAAGGCGGCAGATATTTGACTACATCCAGGTCAGGCGGTCCGACGGTATCATCTCTTGATATGGGTAGAACCGGGCACAACAAACCGGAATTGCGGCTGCCATTCATGCCAGCAGAGCTGCCTCTGGCAGAAGACCGTGAGCTGAATTGCGAATTGCAGATATCGCAATACTCCCCACCGGAATAGCTCGCAATCTGACCGGAACAGGCGCAGCTCATTGAGACGGAATTGCCGGAGGATTGGCTGCAGCAATTGTCCCGGGTCATTTCAGGGCATCGATCCGGAACGCAGGCGCATCTATTCAGGATCGGCTGCGAACAAGCAGGCAGGAAGATGAGGCTGAAAACGGCAAATGCAACAAGCAGGCTTATTATCGTCATGGCGGCTCCTTGTATTTCGGATCACAATTGTGAACTCCATATTATAAGACAATCGTCGAACTATAAAGAGCTTTCCATACCCATGACGGGAAGAACCGATCTTCATAACTTGGATATAGGAAATCCCATGGGGAAGGCATCTTTCTGAATTGGATGCAGATAGCACAAATAATAAAATATAAAACTAAAATATAGCCAAATAATAGCTGATTATCGCTAATCAAGCAGATGAGTCTTGCCTGAAAGCAAATCGTCATATGCTATAGAGATAACCCTCTCTTGTGAACGTGAAAGGTTCAATAGCTAAATGGAGCTACTAATATGAGAAAGATAGCAATTATCTCAATTGTCCTGCTGATTGCAGGAATTGGACTGGCTTTTGGACAAGCAGGGTCATGCACCTGCCCGGCCAATGGTTCCTGCGGACCGGCTGTATGCCAGGAGAATTGTACCGGGGCATGCGCCCAGGGAGCTGATGGTGCATCCCAGTGCGCAGCCAATTGCCCACAGTCCGGATGCAGCAACGGCTGCACAGGTCAGGGCTCCTGTCCCATCGGTGCTACTCCTTGCTGCGGCAGATGAGCAACATTCATTGAACAGAGCCGCCAGAATTGATGGCTCTTTTTCTTTCTTAATTCATCTCCGTTCTTAATTCTTTTCTTTCTTAATCCATCTTAATTTCTTAATTATTTTTTAATCCATCTTATTCTCTTAATTATTTTCTCTTTTAATCCATCATACTTTCTTATTTCTTTCATTTTCAAAAAATGAAATGCAGGCTTTTACCGTCCCTGTTTCTTTCCGCCAGCGGAAGAATCCTCTATCGATATGTTCAGCTCGCCCAGTCTCGCTCTGATCTCATCGGCCAGCTGCCATTCCTTCTTTTCGCGCAGCTTCTGCCTCACCTCAGCAAGCAGGCCGATCAGCTTATCGGCTGAGTTCTCTTTCTTTCCCGAGGTTTTTCTGTCTATTTCATAGAAGCCTATGCCCAGGATCTCCCCATACTCTTTGAGTTGCTCTTTGATTTCCTGCAATTCCTTTGGGGAGATCGTCCTTTCATTGATGCGGCGATTTGCATTTCTTGCCAGATCGAAGACGGCCTTCAGGGCATAGGGCGTATTGAAATCGTTGTCCATAGCCACCAAAAACCTTGCTCTGCTATCTTCTTCGCCGTGCACTCCGCCATCTTGATTTCCGTCGCCCCTGTCGCGCCCATTGTGCCCATCGTCCGGCCCCAATCCGGGCTTTCGCTCTTCAGGCGCAGAGCTTTCAGCCGGGGCCTTGACTTCGCCCTCACCCTCCCTCTCACCCTCGCCGCCACTCTGATCCGTGGCGGAGGATGCGGCTGATTCTGCGACTGCTGCTGCGTCTTCGGCCTCCAGCTGCTTCTCTATGATCCTGGCGGTCTGGCGTATCCTTTCCAGGCTGCGTCCCGCCTGCTCCAGAGATGTCTGGGAGAAGTCGATAGGGCTGCTGTAGTGCGACAGGAGAACGAAGAGCCGGAAGGCATCCGCATCGTATTTCTCCAGCATCTCCCGGATGGTTGTGAAATTTCCCAGGGACTTGGACATCTTCTCGCCGCCCACGTTGAGAAAGCCGGTGTGCATCCAGTGCCTCACCAGAGGCTTTTTGCCTGAGACCGCCTCCATCTGGGCGATCTCCGCCTCGTGATGGGGGAAGATCAGGTCTCTTGCTCCGCCGTGGATGTCGTACTGGGCTCCGAAGTAGTTCTCGGTGATGGCCGTATCCTCGATATGCCATCCAGGCCTGCCTTTGCCCCAGGGCGAGTCCCATGTCACCCCTTCTCCGTCCTGCCGTTTCTTCCAGAGTGAGAAGTCGCCCGGATTTCTCTTGGTCGGGTCCGGCTCGACTCTGTGCTTAAGAAGCTCCTCGGCGTTCTGGTGAGACAGTTTGCCGAAGTCCTGGAAACGGGATTCATCAAAGTAGATGCCGCTCTCGGTCTCATAGGCAAAGCCCTTATCGATGAGCCTCTGTATCTGGCTGATTATCTCAGGGATGTGTTCGGTGGCGCGGGCATAGTAGTTTACGTTGGTCACTCCCAGAGCCCGCATGTCCTCCAGGTATCGCCGCTCGTATTTTCTTGCGAGAGCAGTGGGACTGGTCTCTCTCTCAGACGCCCTCTGTATGATCTTGTCGTCCACATCAGTGATATTCTGGAGGTAGAAGACGCTAAAGCCCCTGTATTTGAGATAGCGCGCCACTACATCGAAGACGATATAGGTTCTGGCGTGGCCGATATGAGAATCGTCATAGACTGTAGGGCCGCATACAAACAGATTGACGCGACTATTATTATGAATGGGCTCTAGAGTATCCTTATTTCCAGTCAGAGTATCTCGGATCTTCATGAGGCCGGGATTGGGAGTCGAACCCAATTCTCGCGGTCTGCAGCCGCGCACTTAACCGGTCAGTCATCCCGGCGCCTCTGTTGCCATACTGCGGCAGAAGATGCACTAAAACCCTTGCATAGCGGCAAGTTTGGCCTTCGTTGCTGGATGAGATCATATTTCCCCGGAGGCGGTCATTGTTGATTTTGCGCTCTAATATGAGGCGGCTATCATCGCCGGGTCGGATTGGCTACCTGGCGGTTTATGGTTGAACGGTGAGTGCATTTATCGTCGTTTTAAGCTGTCTTTTGAGACTGCTCTGGGTGGAATGGCTTGCGATGCAATTGCTATGTTTTCATCAAGTTATGAATGGCTGGTTTGTGGATTCGGTTTAGCTGTATCTTATCGATCTTTTTAGAGGTGCGACACGGGCGGGGAAATGCGCCGAGGGACGTAGACTGGCCTCAACGGCGGACAGGCTTGGATAGACTGGAGGCTTATGGCTGATTGGCTAATGGTCCTTTGCTTGCGCTCTTCTATAGACTGGTTGCATGGTGCGGAATGTTCTTTCGGGATTGCTCCATGCGCCCGGAATTTAATGATCTGCAAATGCTCCATCTTCATCAAATTGAGAATGATTGGCTTGCGGATTCGGTTTAGTTGTATCTTATCGACCTTTTTGGTGGGCCGACGCGCGCGGTGAAACGCGCGGGTGCAGTCCTGCGCCCTCAACGCCGGGCAGGCTTGGATACTTGGTGGTTTACGGTTAAATGGTTTGAAACGATCCAGAGAATCTCGGCTAAATCAGGCCTTCCAAAGGAGCCACTTCTTTTCAGAAATGGAAATGGAGAAACGGCCAATTTCTCATCTTGGAGATCGAAGTTCCTGCCAGGGATGACTCCCGAGATCAGAGCGGAAATGACCGGATCATTTTGCAGAGCGGCAGCTAAGGCGGCAGAGAGAAGACATTGTAAACCTCTGAAAAAATTATATATGATGGAAAATCAACCACATATCATTTCACAATCTATTTTACTCGCGCAGCTAGAACCTGTAGTAATTGAATTGAGAACATCAAATAATAAGATCGAAAGAACCACTAATGACAGAAAAACTGCTCATGCAGCGGTGGATAAGTTTTTCGATTGGCACGAATCGGAATTCAAAGAGAGAATATAACGAATGGAGATTTCACCGATCAGTAAAAAGTTTTAATGCCCGAGGGGCGTAACGGTTCCCGTCGAGCCTGGACCTATCGGGCCAAACACCGGGCACGTGGGTACGCCCATTGGCGTAACTGTTGGCGATACGACAGGACCAATCGGCGTGCC
The DNA here is from genome assembly GCA_028708055.1 of Methanothrix sp. Classification (GTDB taxonomy): domain Archaea; phylum Halobacteriota; class Methanosarcinia; order Methanotrichales; family Methanotrichaceae; genus Methanothrix. The sequence continues at coordinate 2,959 of JAQVZT010000106.1, read as the reverse complement.
TATGCGCGGCAAGAGGGGCAGCATTCCCGGGCCGATGAGAACAGGCATGCTTGATGGCAGCGGAGAGACAACTTGCAGTTGTGTTTCCGGACCGATTACGATGGGCGCGGGCGTTGATACCATGCCGATCACTGTTGGCGTTACGGCGGCGCCAATGCCGATCATGGCCATTAGAGCCACTAAAGCTATTATTGACTTCATTTTTAATCTCCGTCGAATTTCATAAACATCTTCATATTTATAGGTATCTCAGAGGATTCCTATTAACCCACCTTTTTAGAAAAGCCCAATTTTGGGCATATCGTATTCTGCTAATTATTCGACTAAAATGGGGGTTATTAGGAATGCTCCTCGGTGTTATTCAATCTGATCCCCCATATGCCCGTTCGATGCATTCCCGTGCCTTTACTGCATGATGAAGACAGAGGGGCGAATGATTGGCCGAAAACGCCATTTCTTTTTTGTCTCTTCTTTGGGGCCAAACTCTTGGTGTGTGGTGTAATCGGCATCCGACCACAACGTGATACTATAAATGCATGGGCTTATCCGTTCGACTTTGCTTACCCGCTCTATGCCGTCGTCCATGAAATTCGATGTTTCAATGGAGCCACTTCTTTTCAGAAATGGAAATGGCGAAAGAACCGTAGGCGACGTTGCCTACAATGCTGTAGTTTCAATGGAGCCACTTCTTTTCAGAAATGGAAATCACGATGGTTGGAAGTGGTTGGGAGCGGAAAAAGAAGAAGAGTTTCAATGGAGCCACTTCTTTTCAGAAATGGAAATACGGAACCACCGCAACCGCAACAGCAAACCCCAAAATAAACATTGGTTTCAATGGAGCCACTTCTTTTCAGAAATGGAAATTAAAACCGGAGAGTGATTAAATGCGTGAAGGGCAGAAGGTTTCAATGGAGCCACTTCTTTTCAGAAATGGAAATGACGTGAAGTCAAATGAGTCTACAAGACGACATAAACGCAGGTTTCAATGGAGCCACTTCTTTTCAGAAATGGAAATTTACAAGATTGTCGAAGAAAATGACGATTTTGCACTCGAGGTTTCAATGGAGCCACTTCTTTTCAGAAATGGAAATGACGGGCTGGACTGAGACCAACAAAACGGTTTCAGCAGGTTTCAATGGAGCCACTTCTTTTCAGAAATGGAAATTGGATGAAGTTAATGCGAAGATCAAGGACATGACTGGACCCAAGCGGGTTTCAATGGAGCCACTTCTTTTCAGAAATGGAAATGCGCTTCAGTCCGAAGTTAACAACATAAAGAAACAATCGGGTTTCAATGGAGCCACTTCTTTTCAGAAATGGAAATGTTTGCGCTATTGCCTCGCGGAGGCGGGGATACCACTCAGTTGGAGTTTCAATGGAGCCACTTCTTTTCAGAAATGGAAATAGGCTTTGATGGAACAAGTAGAAGCCTTTAAACGCGACAAAAAGGTTTCAATGGAGCCACTTCTTTTCAGAAATGGAAATTGCTATTTTGCATCTCGTCGATACCAAGATTGTCAATGGCGTTTCAATGGAGCCACTTCTTTTCAGAAATGGAAATATGCACCAGGTCCTGGCCCAAGTACAGCAACGGAGGTATTGGGTTTCAATGGAGCCACTTCTTTTCAGAAATGGAAATCTTAAGGCAACTCAAAACGAACTGGCTGAAAAGGCGTCGGTTTCAATGGAGCCACTTCTTTTCAGAAATGGAAATCGGCCAAGGCCGATTGCAAAAAATCTGGGATCTTGACCGAGTTTCAATGGAGCCACTTCTTTTCAGAAATGGAAATGAGGTTTGAAAAAATGTACTTGATTGAGGCAGAAGGGTTCGGGTTTCAATGGAGCCACTTCTTTTCAGAAATGGAAATAGACGCCTTTTCTTACCGATTGAAATATGAAGATAAGGCTGGGTTTCAATGGAGCCACTTCTTTTCAGAAATGGAAATGCCGGGCGGACTGCTGGAAGAAAAGGTACAGATGGACTCGAACGTTTCAATGGAGCCACTTCTTTTCAGAAATGGAAATCGTTTCGAAAAGAGGAATAGCTTATAATATGAAGCAGTGGGTTTCAATGGAGCCACTTCTTTTCAGAAATGGAAATGCAGCAAAAGAACAGATCGAAGCAGATTATGCCGCCAGTCTTGGTTTCAATGGAGCCACTTCTTTTCAGAAATGGAAATGAAATTTGCCAAAGGCGTTGATGCTGTCCGAGAAGTATCGTTTCAATGGAGCCACTTCTTTTCAGAAATGGAAATATACGACGCATCGATCATTACCTATGAAATTCAAACCGACGGTAATGTTTCAATGGAGCCACTTCTTTTCAGAAATGGAAATTGGTTAATCGAACAAAGGTAATAGAAACGATACTCGGAGCTCTGGGTTTCAATGGAGCCACTTCTTTTCAGAAATGGAAATGCCAACGCCATGAGGGAAACCGTGGAATGGACCGCCAGTTTCAATGGAGCCACTTCTTTTCAGAAATGGAAATGCATGAGGAAGACGTTCGATGTGCAGGTAGATGTAGATGGCGTTTCAATGGAGCCACTTCTTTTCAGAAATGGAAATGTACAGGCTTACGAACAACAGAAATTCCCCATCAATTGGGTTTCAATGGAGCCACTTCTTTTCAGAAATGGAAATAGGGTATCATTTCGGGCCTGTGCCTGCATTGGATTTCTCCTCGATTTGCGAGCACCTCCCTATTATACCCCAAAATACTTTTTAAATTTCTGCATTTTAGGTTCATTTTCAGTATATGCAGCCTCTGCGAGCACCCCCTGGGGTCTTGGGGATAAATGAGGCGCTCGCAAAAGATCTCATATAAAATCCTTTGCTTTAGACGAAGTCGAGACTCAAATCCATCCCTCTGTTGGACGGCCCCGGCCTGGCAGGGTTTCTGATATGCAGAGCTTTGAGGGCGTTTAGCTCTCTTTCTATTTAGTCTTTCCCTCCGACT
>JAQVZT010000105.1 GCA_028708055.1 Methanothrix sp. | reverse complement strand
CCTCTTCCTGGCGAGTGCTTGCAGGCAGATGGACGAGAGGTCAATCGCTCCCGGAAGATATCTGCCTGCCAGATCTCGGTCACAGGGCAGGACGGCAGACCAATCGCTGCCTGCCAGTGCCTGGCTTACCGGAAGAAGGACAGATTGCCGTTCCTCTAAAGCAGAGTTTATATCTCATTGCAGATTAAAAATCCCGGCGATGAAACTAGCGTCCTGCATAAAGAAGTACAAAGACGATACCCACCGGGCCATACCGCCTGAGGAGACGCTCAAGCGTGCCGATGCAAAATTGCCTGCTGCCGGGATTACTAGGGTTGCCGATATAACCAATCTGGACCGAATCGGCATACCGGTCTTCTCATCAATCCGGCCCATGGCTGACCGGGGTGCCATCTCCGTCTACAACGGCAAGGGAGCCACGCCCACAGAAGCCAGGGTATCGGCTATGATGGAAGGGCTGGAACGCTACTCTGCTGAGATAAGGGACCGGCAGCTCAGAATTGACCGTTTCTCCCGTCTGTCTGGAGCGCTGGACCCGCGGGATCTGATACTCCCCGCGGGAGTTGAGCCGGATGCCATGATACCCTGGACTGCCGGCTGGGACATAATGAATGATGAGGAGATCCTGGTTCCGGCCAATGCGGTCTTTCATCCATTGCCTGCCGAATACCAGCGCCTTTTCAGAACCAATACCAGCGGTCTGGCTTCTGGCAATGTCATTGAAGAGGCAATATTCCACGGGCTGGCTGAGGTTATAGAGAGGGATGCCTGGGCTCTGGTGGAGGCCACGAGGAAGACCGGCCCATTGATTTGCGATGTTGAGGATGATCAAGCGAAGGATCTCTTGGACAGGTTCGCGGCTGCGGAGGTGGATGTCTACCTGAGGGATATCACCAGCGATATAGGGGTTGCCACCTGTGCGGCTGCGGCTGATGATGTCCGGCTGCGCGATCCCACCCTTCTCACGACCGGAATGGGCACCCATACCTGTTCAGCGGTGGCGGTGCTGCGGGCGCTCACCGAGGTGGCGCAGAGCCGACTCACCCAGATTCACGGGGCGAGGGAGGATACGACGACTGCTGATTTCAGAAGGCAGATCGGCTATGATAGGACGAAACGGCTTAATAAGCACTGGTTTGAGGGGTCCGAGAAAAAGGCATTTTCCGACATCGAGTCATTTGAGAGCGACGATTTCCTCCTGGACATAAAATATATGCTGAAGAAGCTTGAGGCAGCAGGCCTGGATCGGGTGATAGTGGTGGACCTGACCCGCCAGGAGATCGGGCTTCCCGTGGTGAGGGTGATTGTGCCGGGCCTAGAGATATCCGGAGTGGACCCGGAAAGGGTGGGAAAGAGGTGCAGAGATGCCCGCAAAAAAATCAGGAATAGTCGTCTTCCTGGGGCCAAGCCTCTCTCGGGATAAAGCGGCGCATATCCTGGAGGCTGACTATCGGCCTCCTGCCAGGAGAGGAGACATCTACCAGGCCGCAAAATGCGGGGCGGAGATCATTCTGCTCATCGATGGCGTCTTCTTTCAGGAGTGTTCGGTCGCCCACAAGGAGGTGATCTATGCCCTGGATGCTGGAGCGAAGGTTTTGGGGGCTTCGAGCATGGGGGCCTTACGGGCTTCGGAGCTGGACGTTTACGGCATGGAGGGCGTTGGCAGGATCTATCAGGCCTACAAGAGCGGCCATCTTGTATCGGATGATGAGGTGGCTCTGGTCTTCGATCCATTCTCCTATGAGCCAGCGTCCGAGCCTCTGGTGAACATTCGTTTCAATCTGGATCTGGCCTGGCAGAAGGGAGTGATCAGCGCGGCCAGCCGGGATCGGTTATTCCGCTGTGCTCAGTCTCAGTACTTTCCTGACAGAAGCTATGAGCGCATGCTCACCGATGCTGCGAAATGGGTAGATGAAGAGGAGCGGCAGCGTTTTCGCGAGTTTCTGGCTAAAGAAGGGAGGGACTTTAAAATGGAGGACGCGGTGCAGGCTCTACAGCGAGCTAAGGAAATGGACGGGCAGAATAGAGCAAATTAAAGTCAATGAAAGCAATGGATAACAATGGAAATCGATGCATGGAAATCGATGCATGGAAATCGATGCATGGAAATCGATGCATGGAAATCGATGCATGGAAATCGATGCATGGAAATCGATGCATGGAAATCGATGCATGGAAATCAATGCATGGAAATCGATGCATGGAAATCAATGCATGGAAATCAATGCATGGGAATGAAAGCAATGAAAGGCAATCAAGCTTTAATTGAGTTAATAATATTAAGTATATCTATTTAAAAAGGTTGAAATAATAGTTTCTCGTAGGATGGGGCCAGTTCTATGTCAGCGATACAAGATATTCTAGCTTTAAAAGAGGAGCGCCGGGCGACCATACTGGCTCATAACTACCAGATGCCAGAGGTGCAGGATGTGGCTGACCTGGTAGGCGACTCCCTGGAGCTCTCACGGGCGGCAGCGCGTCTGGACGCAGAGGTCATCGTCTTTTGCGGTGTGGACTTCATGGCGGAGACTGCGGCCATTCTCTCTCCGGATAAAGGGGTTCTTCTGCCTGAAAAGGGCGCCTGGTGCCCTATGGCCCACATGATCTCGCCCGAAGAGTTGCGCGATCTCAAAGCCATTCATCCTCAGGCAGCGGTCGTCTGCTACGTGAACTCCACTGCGGAGATCAAAGCGGAGAGCGATGTCTGTTGCACCTCTGCAAATGGTGTGCAGGTAGTCTCCTCGCTCTCTGAGAAGGAGGTAATCTTCGTGCCGGACAGGAATCTTGCTGCCTATGTGGCTCGCCATACAGACAAGAAGATAATTCCCTGGAACGGCTACTGCTATGTGCACGACCATCTGACTGCCGAGCAGGTAAGGGCCGCCCGAGCGGAGCATCCTCTGGCTGAGGTGCTGGTGCACCCAGAGTGTCGGCCTGAGGTCATCGACGAGGCAGATTTCACCTACAGCACTGCCGGGATGGGAAAGCATGCCAAGGCCAGCGCTGCCAGAGAGTTCATTATCGGAACTGAGGTGGGCATGATCCACCGGCTGAAGAAGGAAAATCCGGACAAAGAGTTCTATCCTCTGACCAAGAACGCAGTCTGCCAGAATATGAAGAAGACTGACCTCGCCAAGATCCTGCGGGCTTTGCAGACTCTGGAGCCGCGGATTACTGTGCCGGAGGAGATCGCTGCCAAAGCGCGCCGGTCGATTGAGAGGATGCTGGCGGTAAAGATTTAGAGATGGAAATGGTGGGCAGCAGGCAGGTATGGGCATTGCAGGAGATGTGGCCCAGGCCAGCGGGCAGGCTTCCATCAGGGTCGAGGCGCTTAGAGTGCTTGGTATCTTCGGTTGATCGTTGTATGCTCTTGGCATCAATGTCGGCGGTTTCTTGATGTTGTTTGGGTGGGACGCTCCGCACGCGGTGAAACGCGCCGCGGGGCGCAAGCCCGCCCTCAACGTCGGCAGGATTGGATGCGTCGAGGACTGCGGTTGATTGTTGCGCGGACTTATCGTCAGTGTCAGTTGTTTCTTGATTCTGTTTTAGGTGGAACGCACCGCGCGCGGCTAAATGCGCGGTTTAGTTTGCGCCCTCAATCTCGGGCAGGAGTGGATGCTCGACGGTTTGCGGTTGATCGTTGTATGCTCTTGGCATCCCGTTTCGGCTGTTTCTTGATGTTGCTTGGGTGGGACACTCCGCGCGCGGTGAAACGCGCGGTTTAGTCTGCGCCCTCAGCGCCGGGCAGGCTTGGACACTTTTGCCGGAGACGGATGATCGGGCGTGGCTGCGTTGCACCTGCGGCTGTTCGGGGCACTCAAGCTGCGTCGTCCTTCTGTTCGGTGGATTGCTTTTTCCTGCAAGGTCATGCGGGGTCTCGAAAGCTCTCCGTGGTTTGCAGAGGATTGTGATGCGGGCGCTCAGATAATGGCTGAGGAAAAATGAGGGCAATGGAGCCTGTAGCAGGAAGAATGCGGGACTGCAATGGCAGGCTGCTGAGAGAGAGGCTACGAATACAGTTAAATACTACTACTGCATGAGATTGGCTGCCTCTTTTGCGGGGGTTGCCAAGCCAGGTCAAAGGCGCTGGATTCAGGGTCCAGTCACGAAGGTGTTCGTGGGTTCGAATCCCATCCCCCGCACCTAATTACTTGTCTGGTAGCATTTTTGCTTTAGATTGCCTTTGTGATTTTCATATTAAATTAATATATAGCCTTTTGCATCTTTTAACCGTGGGCTTGTTACCTCATCTATGGAAATCAGTATCAATTTTTCAAGGAAAAGTCAAGACAATAAATGCCGACATTCGCGAATAATGAATCCTTTAGTCATGAGTTGCACCTGATGAGCCACCATTAGGATCTTCGCGAGGATCATTTTGCAGTTGGAGCGCAATTAGGATTGAGTGCTTTTATTCTTTTGATTGCCACAAATACTTTTTGTGCCACTCTTGAATTTCTGACGCATGGCCTCATACCTGCTATAGATGCCGATGTCATTATCCAAGTATAATATGACATGCAGATGTGGAGCTATGCATCCTGTTCCAGTCAATGACGAAAATGGAAAACGAAGTGGGGAATTATCAACCATTTTCGCCTAAAGTGATAAGATCATCCCTTATACCCCAACTCTTTTGCTTTGGCCAAGGCTGCATTTGCCTCGGTTATGCGGCCCGCAGCGTTAAGAATGTGATATTTACGGAACCATGGACCATAGTCTCCAGATAATATCTTCATCAATTTTTCAGTACAGATGAGTGCTTCATCGTACCTGCCGAGCGTTTCGAGCGCTATAGCTTTGTTATATTCGGAAAGCGTCCGGTTCTTGGGATCCAGTTCAAAGGCTTTGTCGTAACATTTTATGGCCTCTTCTGTTCTTGATTGCGTGAATAGAGAATTAGCTTTGCCTTCCCAGGCGGCGGCATTTTGTGGATCTAATTCGATGGCTTTATCATAGCATTCCGTCGCTTCTTCAAATCTATTTTGAAGAGTGAGTGCAAAGCACTTGTCAGCCCAATCCTCAGAGGAGCTGGTCTCTGTATTATCCGCAATCATTTTGGAGGAAATTGATTCATCAGCTAAATCCCATTGCGAATATGTATGTCCCAATTCCTCCGCCTTTGAAAATGCTGCTTTTGCATCTGAATTTCGATCTTGTTTTTGGAGTACTATACCCTTGTTATACCAAGCTTGGCTAAGCCAGCTGCTATAGAAATTATTGGCTGAATCTTCTTTTGAATAATCATCTATGACTTTATTATAGTTTTGGATTGCTTCATCGAAACTTCCAAGTCCAAAGAGGGCGTTCCCTTTGATCAATAACGTAGTATCGGAGTGATCCAATTCATAACACTTGTCGCATTCATCTACAGCTTCACTGAACTTTCCTTGCTTTAATAGCAAAGCAGGTTTATTACATTGGCTGACCATCCTTGCACCATAATCCATAGGTTGCATCGCAGATGAATGCTTTGTTGAAGCTGCGATAGCATTGTCATAAGCTTTTATGGCTTCGTCGTTTTTCCCCAAAGCGCCAAGAGCCCCACCTTTTCTGCACCACACATCAGCATCTTCTGGATCAATCTCAATAGCTTTGTTATATGCTACTATGGCTTCATCGTAATTGCCAGAATTCCCAAGTACGGTGCCCTTCCACCTCCATGCATCTATATCATGCGGATCAAGCTCTATGGCTTTGTTGAAACAATCAATTGCATCATCATAATTATTGAGCATATTTAAATCAAGACCTTTGCCAATCCAAGCTTTGGCAAATTCCGGATCGAGTTTTATAGCTTGATCATACACATCAATGGCTTCTTTATATCTCTGTTGTTCATCCAAAGACTTTGCTTCATTATATTTAATGATTAAATTAATATTTGATGATACGGATTCTGTTACCATCTCATAAGACGCACTGCTATTGGCATCAAAGCTATCAGAACCTGCGTGCTTGCCATCCCTAACCCTTACCTCAATTGTAGCAAATTCTGCCTCCCGAGTGAAGTTGATATAATCTAGCCCACTGCTTGATGGCTGTATCATATTTTCGTCCATGACCACAGATGTATTCCTATTCGTCCAGACCCACTTATTGTCCGCCGACCATTTAGTCACAGGATCGCCATTTAGGAAGAAGCGGTAAAATATTTGATCATTTTCTGGATCACTAGCCAGAGCCGTCCAGGTTATTGCCGTTCCTGCCTCCTGTGGGCTTGGCTTATCAGGTGTCAGGCTGGTCAGAGACGGTGGTTGGTTTGGTGCCTCTTCCGCAGCAACAGGTGCTGGCACAGGCTTGAGTTTATCAATAATAAAGCTAGCAGCCTCATTGCTGTCATATCCATTAGGCCCTGAATGCTTTCCATCCCTTACCCTTACCTCAACCTGGTTCTCACCTATATCAAAGTCCGTTGGCTTCCAGATCCATTTGCTATCTTTTAGCCATTTGGTCACTGGATCGGAATTCAGAAAGAACCGGTACTGTATTTCATCATTTTCTATATCCTTGGCATCAGCTGTCCACGTTATGTCAGTTCCAATCTCTTGAGGGCTGGTTTTGTCAGGATTTAAGCTTAATAATTTTGGCGGCCTATTGGATTTTTCAGGGGGATTTATGGGAGCTTTAGCATAGTTGTCTCTGACGTAGATGATATAGTGTTTATCTCCTTTAAAAAACGGCCCACCTGGATGGGCGTTTCCTTTTTCGTCCGGTCCCCAGTCAAGGTTCAGCCAGACGTCTTTTGTATCCGTATCGATATGAGTAAATATCTTATCGGTATCGTAATTCTGTTTCAGCCAACTTATGATTTCTTCTACGCGGCTATTTGAACTATTTAGCCTGCCAAGATAGACCTCGGAATAAGCATGCCCGCCTGTGCTATTATTTCGAGCGAAGATGACTCTTGTGGTCCCTCCGATCGACTCCACAAGCGAAGCTATCAGGATAGCAAAATCATCGCAGTCTCCTGAGCCTACGCATTTTGACCTTGCCTGACCGCCCAAGCTCAGGGATTCTGATGCGGAATTGAATTTATCTACGCCTCGCGTATCTCTGGAATAACTCCAAGCTCTAATTGAATCGTTACCATATTTCAGATAGCTGTAAGTCTCATCCACCTGATCGATGGTATAATCTCCAGGATGCTCGGCTGCAAGCTGATGGGCCAGCCTATAAACAACATCGTTATCAGGTTCAACTTTAGTATTTATGGTTCTATTTAGCTCATCTACCTTCGTTTCAGTATTTTCCCCAGGAGCACCTCCACCTCCTGCAATTGGGAATTCTAAAATTTCATCATTAGAAGGTGCAGCCGCTGGGGGTACATCGACAAGATCTGATGAAGCTGTGCTAATCTCCTTGATTCCATCCGCGGTATAGCCAGCTACATTTGGGGTAGTCTTATCGAAGACAAAGGGAACGTCTGCTGCTAGTGCGGGTCCCGTGAGAAGGACTATGCAGAGCCAGGGTGTCAAAGGGTACATGGGGCAATTGTCATTATGTACTTGACTACTATATCTATCTTGCATTGAGCCCATAACAGTAGATTTGCGAGCAATGGGTAGTGTGCCGAGTTTTCTGTAAATTCTAAGTCAAGAAGGAAGAACGAATAGAATCACTATGCATGATTATGGTTCCTAATCTTATCATTTACTCCTTTGCCGAATGGAGGCTTAGAGGGAGCTGAAGGAAACAGGACAAACTATTTTCAATCAGCTTAATGAGCCAACGCACAGACCGACTGTGAGATGGTCTTTGAGATCTTTATGGGTATAATTCAGGCGGTTTTATCGAAAGAGGCAAGATCATCAAAGTCAGGGTGAATCTGAACAGCACGCAGAAAACAATCCTATCGTTGCTGGGACAAGAATGCAAAAATCATTACGGGATGAACTGAAACTGCGGAATGTGGGTTTCATTTTGCCTCCTTTAAGTCCCATTGGGGCTAAGAAATCATGGCAGAATAAAAAATATTTCACAAAATTAAGGCCACCTGCGGGATATGGGTCAATCGTTTATTTACATGAAGCCATATATAAATAATCTTATTTCGTAATCAATTTCGCTGGAATTAACCGATGTCGTGGCAGCATATCGATTACACTATATTGATTGTTTGTTGCACCTACTGCAACAATTAATATAGTATAATGATGGTAGTAGGTGTGCAGGAGGTATCAGCATTTCGAGGCGAGCAACTACGATAATGATCTT
>JAQVZT010000104.1:3890-8218 GCA_028708055.1 Methanothrix sp. | reverse complement strand
CGGTCTTCGCAAGAGAAGCGCAGGGAGACTGTCGCGGGATGCGAGGGCTGCCTGTTCTTCGGGTATGTGGAAAACAGCCTGCTATTCGATTTTGTGCCTGAGGTAATGGCCCACTACGAGTGGATCTGAAATCTAGCTGCAGGGCAGCCAGTCCAAGCTGACCGAACCAAGGGTGCTGTTGGACCACAGTTGGAGAAATTTCTCAATATTGAATACGCCAGTCAAATCCTCTGTAGCCAGACTGTAGGCGGGATGCCGCCCCATGAAATAAGGTTCCATGCCTTTGGATTGCCAGGCGATATGCGCCTTTCCGATGACGTTGGAATTCAGGCTCACCTCAAGGGAGGCATTGCCCCGCGTGTAATCCTTTTCGTTACGGGATGTATTGTAAGAACGGCTGACAACCTCAGTCTCCTTATCCAGGTGCTCGAAATCCCTGTAGGACTCGGTGACGCTCGCCCCGGCATCGTAGTTCTTGACACAGATGGTTTCTTCCGTCCCGACATTGCCCATCGCCTGATAAAAAGAGGCGGGCATATCTGCTGCTGCAAGGCTGGGCAAGAAGAATAAGATAAGAATGATAAGCATCGCTTCGGGCAGCCGCATCGGCTCTCTGGATTGCCCAGCTTCTATTTAAGGTGTTGGGCGGCCATTGGCCTGCGAGCTGTAACACCTCTAGCGCCGCTCGATGGCCAAATTATAATATCCAAAGTAGTTCTTTAATCTTCTAGATAAAATATTGCAGCGATTTATTACTTATATATCTCGAATCATTCCAAGAGGTTTCTTTGTTGAAAATGATCTAAGGTTAAAAATCGCGATCTTGTCTTTAAATAATTCAATACATCTTTATCAGATTCCAGAGGCATTGCGCCCAATTTTATGCATTCCATAAACCCCTGGATCGCATCATTGTCTCTTTCTAAAGGCTTGAGAATAAAAACAGCTTTTCCCTGCTTAATGGCCCAGTTGACTTGCTGAAGAGTGCCACCGCCTCTTCCATTCATTTCAATCACAATAAGACATTCGGAAATCCCGCTGATCAATCTATTTCGTTCGATAAATCTACCTTTGTGCACTTGTTTCATTGTTGAAATCTCGCTTATAATAGCGCCGGATTTTTGAATATCATTTGCAAGCTTTTCATTCTCCCTGGGAAAAATATCTTCAATATGACCAGCTAAGACTGCTATAGTTTTACCGCTAACATCAAGAGCCCCGCAATGTGCTTCCGTATCAGTGCCCCGCGCCAAGCCACTGACTATCGTATATCCCTTCTTGGCAAGGGCGCTACTTATCGCTCTAGCATTTTTGTGTCCATGGTGCGAAAGATTTCGGGTACCAACAATAGCGATACACTTATCGAAATCAATCCACTTTCCCTTGTAATAGATTACAATCGGTGGATTCGTTATATCTTTTAGCTTGATCGGATAATTATTGCTATAAAAAGGAATTATATCGACGCCAGAGGCAATCAATCTCTCAATTTCTGATCGGTATTTTTCAAAATCCATTTTAGAATATAATTCAATTATTGGAACTAACTCTTTAGGTATATTCTTGTCATTATTCAATGCAATTTCGTTTGTATTTTTCAGAGAATTAAAAAAATCTCCGATAGATTTTAGATGAGAAATAAAAGGTGTCAATTTTCTGCCTTTTAAATATCCCTGATCGTTTATAAAAGCTAGATAATCCAATTCATCATCCATTTTGCGATCTTCCTTGATAAATATCGTATTTTTCCTCTTGCTTAATATATTTTACGTTTCGCACGTCTGTGGATCTTCCTGCGACAAATCCCCTTATTTCTTTGGCACCGCATCTTTTGAGTGCCAACGCGCAATTATTTAATGTCGATTTTGTAGTACAAATATCATCTATGAGTATGATCTTTAAATTAGACAAATCTTCTTTGCATTCGTATATGTCTTTTACATTTCCATCTTTTTCCTTATAAGCTGTTTTATGCTGCGGAGGAGATGGCCTCTTTTTATATAATGCATCATAAAATGGAATACTTATTCTTTTTGATATATCTTGGGCCAATAGAGCCGCTTGGTTATAGCCTCTACTATCAGTGCTTGGCGGAACTGCAACCATTAGATCAAAGCTTTTTAGATATCCATATGAATTATTAATCAGAAATGCCATGCATTCGCCTAAAGTTTCTGCCGCAGAAATTCCATCCATATTGTTATTCTTTAAGCGCCATACCTCTTTGTTTAGTGGATATGAATTACTATATATTTTGCTTTGTGGATCCTTCTTATCCTCTAATAAATAGATGCTTGCTGCATATATCTTAATTAAAGGATGCTCCTTGTGGCAATCAACACATTCCTTATAATTTGGTAGGACAGGTTTTCCGCACCATCCACAATACGGCTCTGTAATTAGTCTTATTTTTGCACCATTTTGAAGTGTATATATATTATTAATAGTGAGTCGCCTCGATCTGTATTTATAACTAATTTATTTAAAGTTTCCGGTATTAAAATCCCTCCTTTCACATTTTTTAGTCCAAAAATAAGTACCTTGCTGTTATCAACTAGACTATTTGATCAAAATATTTTAATCAAATAAGATCTGCACAATATTATTAATATTTGAATGTCTTAAGTCAACTACTTTATTTGAGATAGTAAAAATTTCTCGATATATCCAGAAGCCAAAATGCCGGATGCAAAATCAATAAAAGATAAAGTTGCTATTGATCTGCATGCCAATAGCTTCGCATAACGAAAAGCTTACCGCAGGGTAATGATTCAGACATTTTAAGGATTACTTAGTATAAATATTTCATTTCGTCGACACGATCTTGATGACGTCCCCGTCCTTCAGCTCGTGCTTCTCGCCCAGTCGCATCTTGGTCTTGCCGTCGATAGCAAAGAGGAAGCTCTCGCCGATGTCGGAATGGACGCGGAAAGCCAGGTCCCGGGCGGTGCTGCCCCGCTTCATTAGGAAAGCATCTGGCAGAATGACACCCTGTCGGTCCGTGAACTTGTTCTCGTCTTCCACCGGATAGAGGACGATGTAATCCAACAGCTCAAAGACCGCCCGGTTGATGCACTGCTGCACCCCGGTTCCGCCGTATTGCTTCATCAATTGCCTGATCTTCTCCAGGCCCGCGGTCTGGGCTTTGTTGAGCTGGCCGGTGACGACAAAGTCGGGGTCTCCCGGCCTGTACTTTATCAGGCCCGCTTTCTCTGCCATGCGCAGGGCAATTTCTGCTGCGCCGCTGACAGGGATCACCATGTCATCCTTTAGGGCGAGAAGCTTCTTCACGTTCTCAGGCGGAGCTACGTCCATCTTGTTGGCCGCGAGAATCATGGGCTTGCTGTAGGCCCGGAGCAGCCCAGCAAAGCGAAGAACATCCTCATCGTTCCAAGAGCCCAGTTCCTTTTTCATCTCTGCGAGAGCGCGGCGGATGTGGTTGTCTGAGACTCCCGCTCCTGCCATCTGGTCGATGAGAACCTGATCGGGCTTTCCGCCCAAGGCCCTGAAGTTTCTCATCAGCTTTTCCCAGTTGCGCTTGAGAATGCCGTTAAGCCACATCTTGATCTCGTATTCCAGGAACCTGACATCGTCAGTGGGATCGTGATTGCCTGTTCCCACGGGATTGCCTTCCAGATCGGTTCCACCGGATGCGTCAAGGACGTGGATTACAGCTTCTGCTACCCGCAGAGCATCGAGAAACTCGTTGCCCAGGCCTTTGCCTAGATGAGCATCCGGCACCAGCCCGGCTACGTCGATCAGCTCGATCGCTATGAAGCGCTGGCCGTCTACACACCGGCCGCATCCTTCCTTGATGCCCAGCTCCTTGCAGGGGCAATTGACCCGCACGTAAGAAACGCCGTGATTGGCATCAATGGTCGTAAACGGATAATTGGCAATATCCACTTCAACCAGGGTTGCTGCTTTAAAAAAAGTGGATTTGCCGGAGTTCGGTTTTCCAGCCAGCCCGACAGATAGCATATTAAATCATTGGTCCTTCGCTAACGAATTATGCCGCTCACTTTCATCTCTGCGCATTTGCTCTCAAAGCGCTCGACCTTTCCCGCTGCAAGCTTCTTGGCAAGAGCCAGACCCTTCTCAGAGATCGGCTTCTCTGTAATCGCTCCTGCGGCAAGAGTCGAGGCGTAGATCTTCTCGCCTGCTTCCGTGCGAGTGAGGACTGTAGACCAGCCTTCAGCCGATCCAACGCTGCCCACAGAGACATCGGCCAGCTCGCTGGCGAAGTCAAAGCAGGGGCCGCATCCTGCGAAAGTGAAGGCATCCGTCTCGGCAATCTTGACCTCGTGAGCCTTTCCGGTCTTGTCGAT
>JAQVZT010000104.1:0-3790 GCA_028708055.1 Methanothrix sp. | reverse complement strand
AGCTTTGTCTCCATTGCTCCCATATCCAGGAAGGTCCTGGGGCAGTAGGTGAAGCACAGTCCACAGAGCGGATCGTAATTTACCAGAGCGGGCTTATTCTCAACATGCTCAATTCTGGGGCAGAAGGCTTCGCAGGTGCCGCAGCGGCAGCATATCTCCGATTTTATGACCTTGTACTCCAGCTCTCCGAATCCACTTTCCAGATAAGTGGGCTCAGCAAACTTCTCCTTAGCAGCCATGATCATGATCTCCGAAAGTTGGTGGCTTAAAGATATCTTCCGACCTAAAGCTTTTATGGTTCAAAGGGTCTCAGCCAGAGGATGATTCTGGGTCTGGATATCGGTGGAGCCAATACCAAAGCAGCAAGCTCCGATGGGGTGTTTGCGGAAAGCGTCTATCTGCCTCTCTGGAAGCATGCCCCACTGGAGGATGTTTTGGGCGGTTTTGCGGCGCGCCGGCCAGAGGCGGTGGCGGTGGTCATCACCGGTGAGCTGGCCGATTGCTTCCCATGCAAGAAAGAGGGCATTTCAGCTCTCACCGGAGCCGTCCGGCAGGCGTTTTCCTGCCCGGCCCATTTCTGGGGCGCAGATGGATTTTCCTGGACCGACTGCATGAATCTGGCTGCCGCGAACTGGGCTGCTTCCGCCGCCCTGCTGGCTCGCGAGGTGGGCGACTGCCTCTTTGTGGACATGGGCAGCACCACCACAGACCTCATCCCCATCCGGGATGGAAGGGCCCTGGCAGCCAGGACGGATTTTCTGCGGCTTGCCGCAGGGGAGCTGGTTTACATGGGCCTGCTGAGAACAAGGATTGATGCCCAGCTCCATGTGGCGCGGATCGGAGGGCGGAAGGTTCCTCTTGCGCCGGAGTTTTTCGCCATCATGGCCGACGCCCGTCTGAGCCTGGGCGAGATCAGCGAGCAGCGCTACTCCTGCGAGACGCCGGATGGCGCAGGAAAGGATAGGCTCTCTGCGCTGCGCAGGCTGGCGCGCTCCGTCTGCGCCGACCTGGAGGAGATAGGAGAGCTTGCCGCCCTGGCAATAGCCCGGCAGGCCTGCGAGAGGCAGATGAGCATTCTTGTCGCGGCCCTGGAGAGACAGGCAGAGAGCCATGAGCTGAGGCGCGTGGTGGCGGCAGGGATCGGCGAGGGGCTGATTGCAGAAGCCTCGGCTTTTCTGGGGCTGGAGTGCCTGCCGCTCTCGCAGATTTACGGAGAGAAGATCTCGGATGTCTTCCCGGCCTATGCAGTGGCCAGGCTGTTAGAGGCTGAGATCTCTGAAAATGAAGGGCATTAGGCTCAGGCTATTACTATCAGGAATATGGATATTACTACGATGGCTATTCTTAAGGAGAAATGCGCCTACGCACATTTAATTAAGCTTAAATAGTTAAAAATACATGTAATCTATTGGAGCCTTCATCCCTTCGATTACTCCCTTTCGCATAGAAGGCTCATGCTCCCCTTCTATCAGATCAATTGAGCAGTGGCGTCTAAGATATTTTCCGCAATATTTATCTGGAAAGCAATCTTTTTAAATCATAAAAATCATAAAAAGAATTGAATATGTGCAGCTTAGAAGAAAAGACCAACGAGGATCATCCAGAAATGGAACAGGAAGCAGAGGACTCCATCAGCTCCTTCTATAAGAAACAAAAGAAGAAATATAAGAAGATATCGAGAAGCCTCAAACTGGATTGGATAGGTGGGCTGGAAGATATGGCTGATCAGTATTCCTCAGTGCAGCTGCAACACAAGATTCTCGAAAATTGGGATGAAGAGCAAGATTAATTAGAGGTCAATCAGTGACGATCTGGGGGCGGATGGGAAGGATTTTCTCCTTGCTTTCTCCTCCTCGCAGGTGGACATGCACGCAGAACCGACACATCTTATTATTATCATCAGTTATATCACCATTATCAAAAGGAGCGAGGATATGCGATACAGATGCTGATATGATTACTATCAGGAAGACAGATATTACTATGAAGACTATTTCAGGCCATGAATGCGCCAACGCACATTTAATTAATCTTAAATAGTTAAAAATACAAGTAATCTATTGGAGCCTTCTTCCCTTCATTTACTCCCTTTCGCACAGAAGGCTCAAGCTCCCCAATCAATTGCCGCATAGTCCCATCGAAATTCCTGCTGATCTTCCTGCTTTCGCTGCCTTTGCTGTATTCTCAATCATTCTGCAGCTATCACCCTCGTGCCGACCAAGAGCAGAAGTTACACTGAAATAGCCGGAATGCTATTGTCTGCCATAAACCATGATCTCTCTCGACCCCCTTCCTCATAACCCCGGATGCTACCTGTTTACTGACGATCAGGGCAAGATCATCTACGTCGGCAAAGCGCGGGACCTAAAGAAGCGTGTGGCCAATTACTTCCAGAAGCAGGACCATGCCCCAAAGACTAGAGCCCTCGTTCTCGCCTCAAAAGGAGTGCAGTTCATCGTCACCAACACGGAGGTGGAGGCGCTGCTCCTGGAAAACACCCTCATCAAGAAGCACCAGCCGCGCTACAACATCAAGCTGAAAGATTCCTCTCGATATGCTTTCATTGAGCTGACGGACGAAAGCTTCCCGCGCATCAGGGTCTCCCGCAAAACATCAGGCAAAGGTTCCTTCTTCGGACCCTTCACCTCCGCCCGTGAGAGGACATTTGTCTATCAGCTCATTCGCAAGACATTTGGCCTGCGCACCTGCAAGAGGCTGCCCAGGCGCGCCTGCCTGCGCTACCACCTGGGCCACTGCTCTGGGCCCTGCATGGGAAAGATCTCTCAGGCAGATTACCAGGCCGGGGTGAAGAGGGCCGCTTTTGCCCTGGCTGGCAAGAGCAGGGAGCTGATAGAGTCTCTGCAACTGGAGATGGCAGAGCTATCCGAACGGCAGGAGTTTGAGAGGGCAATACAGCTTCGGGATGAGATAGCAGCTTTGCAGCATCTAGAGGAGCGCCAGCAGGTGGAAAAGAGCCGCAAGTACGACCAGGATGTCATCAGCTACAGGGCGGAGGACGGGAGCGTCTTTCTCATGCTCTTCAAGGTCTACCGGGGCACTCTGGAAGGCAAAGAGGATTTTGTCTTTGCCCAGAGCGACAACTTCCTGGAGGAGTTTCTGGTGCAGTACTACTCGGAGCGCGAGCCTCCTGAGGAGCTGATAGTCGATGAGCCCCTCGAAGAGTCTCTGGTGGATTTCCTCACCCATCTCAAAGGCAGGAAGGTTCATGTCACAGTTCCAAGACATGGGGAGAAGAAGCAGCTGCTTGAGCTGGCCAGGAAGAATCTGGATATCGGATTTTTCGGAGATCGAATGAAGGTGCAGGCCCTGGCAGAGGCGCTGCATCTGCCCAGGCCCCCGCAGGTAATTGAGTGCTTTGACATCTCTCATCTGGCAGGTACCTTCTCAGTGGGATCGATGGTGCAGTTCCGGGGGGGCAGGCCGGACAAGAGCAACTACCGGCGCTTTAAGATCAAGAGCGTGCAGGGAATAGACGATTTCGCCTCCATCGCCGAGGTTGTGCGGCGCCGCTACTCCCGCCTCCAGGAGGAGATGCAGGAGATGCCTGACCTCATTCTCATCGATGGAGGAAAAGGGCAGCTCTCATCCGCTCTGGCAGTACTGCGAGAGCTGAGGCTGAAGATTCCCATCATCTCCCTGGCCAAAGGCGAGGAGGAGATCTATGCACCAGGGCTGGATGGGCCGCTTGCCATCAAGAAAAATGAAAAGGCATCGCTCTTTGTCCAGGAGATCAGAGATGAGGCGCACAGATTTGCCATCGCCTACAACC
>JAQVZT010000103.1 GCA_028708055.1 Methanothrix sp. | reverse complement strand
CAAAGAGCACCGGTCTCATGATCCTCAATGCGCACGATTCTCGGGTGAAGGCCACGACGGAGCAGCTCTCTTTGCAGCGTAGACTCATCAAAATGCTGATCATACCCGAGGGTGATTATATCCGGCTCTAGCTGCTCTATGGTGCGGAAGATATCCCCGACCTCGCCCAGCACGGCTCTGTCCACGACCTTGAGAGACGAGATCATCCTCAGCCTCTGCTGCTCGGGAAGTATGGGCTTGGGCTTGTGGCGCACATTCACGTCCCTGGCAACAATGACGACCAGCTCGTCGCCCAAAGCACGCGAACGCTCCAGATAGAGGACATGGCCGGGATGAAGCAGGTCAAAAGTGCCGGTGGCCACTACCAGGGTCAAAGCCGGCCCTCTTCATATTCGCCATCAAATTCGCCTTCAAAGTCCTCATCAAAGCCGTCGTCCTTAAAATCCACATCCAAAATTGCCAGATCGCGCTGCCGTCCCATGCGGTCGTAGCAGACAAAGCTCCTCTCATCAAATGGGGGACCTACGATGATATTGAAGTCTCCGGTACGTGAGAAGAATTGCAGGTCCGGTTCAGACGGCCTGAGGTCCCCGGAGGGATGGCTGTGGACCGATCCTGCCACAGACATGTTGGGCAGCATGTAAAGCCGGATCAGAGCGCTCATCCGGGAATTTTCCGTGCCGGGAAGAATGAGAACCTCGGTGATGATCTCCTCATCGACCTGAAGCAGCCCCGCGAACTCCACGGGCAGAGATGACCGGGATGCCTCCATGATGAATCGCAGCGTATCTCTGGCGATGCCGCGCACCTTTCTCGGCCTCATCTTTTCTCCCCATTTGCTCCTGCGGCTGATGCTACTGATGATACTACTTGTTCATCTCGCAGATGAATGCAGTCTCCGGCCAGAATCCTTTCGCGCTTCTCTCCAATCTCCAGGATAAGAGCACCATCCTCTGCCAGATCCACCGCCCTACCTCTCCTGTCACCTGTCGCAGAGGTGATGAGCACCTGCCGGTTCAAAGTGACCGAGCGGCGGCGCCATTCTTCGAAGATCTCCTTGCGTTCCATGTTTTCGTATGCCATTTCAATCTCCTGAAGAATTCGAGCGATAAGATCGCACCGGTCGATTTCATGGCCAAGCTGGGCAGCGAGAGTTGTTGATCTCCACTCGGCAGGAAATTGAGATATGTCGTTGTTGACGTTCAGGCCTATTCCAACCACGGCATAATCCAGCCGGTCCACCTGTGCGCCCACCTCCATGAGTATGCCGCAGATCTTGAGCTGCCCGACCAGAAGGTCGTTGGGCCACTTGATGCCGGCGTCCAGTCCGAATTGGGTGGATAGGACCCGGCAGAGGGCCACGCTCACAGCCATGTTGATCCGGTAGACCTGGCTGAGCGGCATTGCCGGCTTCAGGATGAGACTCATCCAGATTCCACCTGGCGGCGAAGCCCAGGGCCGGGAGAGCCTGCCCCGGCCAGCGGTCTGGATCTCGGCCAGTACAACTGAGCCATTGGGCGAATAGGAAACCCTCGATAGTGCCACCTCATTGGTGGAGCTGACCTCCCCTCTGACTTGCAGATCTCTTCCCAGCCAGGCTGTCCTCAGGCTGCATCTGATGCGGTCCGCGTCCAGAAGATCGGCCTTTTTCGCCAGGCAGTAGCCCTTCCCGGTGGATGATGAGATCTCATAGCCTCTCTGGCGAAGGTTCTTAACCTGCTTGCAGACTGCGGCCCGGGAGACGCCCAGGTTTCTGGCCATCTCTTCGCCGGATACCCACTCTCCCGAGGCCAAAAATGAGAGGATATCAAGTGCTGCCAACTTCAACTCTTCTCATCGGCATGGTTCTTGGCGAGGTACGATCCCACAGCAGCGGATATGGCTGCAATCTGGCGGTTGTCTGCGCCCAGGGCGGAAGCCAGCGACATGCCCTTCTCGTAATCCTCAACGGCCACAACCTTGACCGCTTCGACGATGTTCTCATCCTTGATGAAGTGAGTGTTGATGTCTCCGCTCCGGAACCGACTGTTTCTGAGAACTGCTTTGTGGAAGATCAGATTGGTCTTGACTCCCACGATGATGTACTCGTAGAGGGCCCGTTCCATTCTGGCGATGGCCTCTTTGCGGTCCTTTCCGTGGGCCACCAGCTTGGAGATGAGGGAATCGTAAAACGGCGGGATGACGTAGCCGGTGTAGACTCCGCTGTCTACCCTTATTCCCGGGCCGCCAGGGCTGCGGTAGCGCTTGATCTTTCCTGGACTGGGAGAGAAATCGTTTAGCGGGTCCTCGGCATTTATGCGGCATTCTATCGCCCAGCCTCTGATCTTCATGTCGGACTGCTCGTAACCCAACGGGTAGCCTGCTGCCACGAGGATCTGCTCTTTGGCCAGGTCAACGCCGGTTACCATCTCTGTGATGGGATGCTCTACTTGCAGGCGGGTGTTCATCTCCAGGAAATAGAAGTCTCCTCGCGAATACATGAACTCCACTGTGCCGGCGCTGGAGTAGCCGATGGCTTTCGCGGCCTTAACGGCAATGGAGCCCATCCTCTCGCGCAGCTCATCGGTCATGACGGGCGAAGGTGATTCCTCAATCAGCTTCTGATGGCGGCGCTGAATGGAGCACTCCCGGTCCGAGACATAGATGGTCTTGCCATAATTGTCGGCCAGTACCTGGAATTCAATATGCCTGGGCTCGCGAAGATACTTTTCGATATAGATGGTGTCATCGCCGAAGGCGCTCCTTGCTACCGATTGGGAGGAGGCCAAAGCCGGAAAGAGCTCCTCGCGACTCTGCACGATCTTCATGCCGATTCCTCCACCGCCCGCTGCTGGCTTGAGGATAATGGGGTAGCCGATGTTCTCGGCGATATTCGCGGCCTCATCCGGATCGCTGATTCCCTCCTCGATTCCTGGAACGATGGGGACGCCCGCGTCCTTCATGGTCTGGCGGGCGGTGATCTTTGAGCCCATGGCGTCAATGGATGAAGACGGCGGGCCTATGAAGACGATGCCGTTTTCCACGCAGGCGGCTGCAAAGTTGGTATTCTCAGAAAGGAAGCCATAGCCGGGATGGATGGCCTCAGCTCCGGTATCCAGAGCCGCTTTGATTATTTTGTCAATACGCAGGTAACTCTCGCGGGAGGGGGCCGGCCCGATGAAGACTGCTTCGTCCGCATATTTGGCGAAAAGGGCGTTCTTGTCCGCTTCAGAGTAGACGGCTACTGTCGAGATGCCAAGCTCCCGGCAGGCGCGCATCACCCGGATGGCGATCTCTCCCCTATTGGCTATCAGGATCTTGTTGAACATTCCATGTGAGAAGATGCTGCCAAGGTAAAACCCTTTTGGCATAAAGACTGCAGGGCGGGATTTGATCCAGGCTTATGCGACGGAATTTGGCGACCGAATTGGCGATAGGATCCCGCGAAAATATCGAGCGATGGGATTTATCGATGGGATAAAATTGCGGGACGGAACAATGGAATAGAATGATGATTGGAATGATGATTGAATGATGATGCGATGATGGGAATGATGATGCGATGATGGGAATGATGATTGAATGATGATGGGAATGATGATTGAATGATGATTGAATGATGATGGGAATGATGATGGGAATGATGATGGGAATGATGATGGGAATGATGATGGGAATGATGATGGGAATGATGGAATCGTTCGGTCTGGTAATAATAGGCAAACCATTATATCCAAGGTGCTGAATAATTTGTATTCGAAGGGGATGAACTATGGTTAATGTGAATTTGGCTGCGGTGATGGGGGTACTGGTGATTCTCACCGGAATTGCTCTGGTGGGAGTTCAGGTTCTGGATAGCAAAAGCGGAGATATGCAGAACGATAGCTTCAAACTGATAGGCGCTGAGGCAGGGTCCACCAAGTTTCAGGTAGAGACGGCGTTCCCTGGGGTGCCCATGATTGCTCTGGGCATGATACTGCTTATTGCGGGTGCTTTCTTCTCAGGAAGGTCTTGAAAGGGGCCTTGGGAAGGCAAAAATTAAATGCATGAGAGACCAACTTTTCCGCTATGAAGCCCAGGGATCTATCTCCGGATGAGTGCACGAAACTTCTATCTTCAGCCAGATACGGCAGGTTGGCTATGTCCAAAGACGATCAGCCGTATGTCATTCCCATGTCCTACGTTTATCAGGGCGGCAAGATCTACCTTCACTCGCGGGGCGGGGGACGGAAGGTGGAGTATGCCACTCTAAATCCCCGAGTCTGTTTTCAGGTAGACCTTCTGGAGAAGGAGAGATGGGCAAGCGTCCTGGCTTATGGAAGCTGCCGCCTTTCCGATAGCGTTGAGGCAAAGCAGAGGATGTTTGATGCCTTCACCAACAAGGGCCTGGGTGGTCACGGCGGCAAGAAGTTCTCTCGCGAGGAGCTGGAGAGGATGCCCATGACCATCTGGGAGATCAAGATTGAGGAGATGACCGGCAGAGAGGGCATCTGGTAGTCTGGCAGCCAGTTAGACTGGCAGTCAGGAAGACAAATGGACAGGTAGTCAAGCAGACAGGTAATTAAGTAGTTAGTTATTCTGTCAGTTCTGAGGTAAAATGCCCCCTGCAGTTAAGTGGACTGAGAAGTACCGGCCCGATACCCTCAAACAGGTTTTAGGAAACGGCAAGGCCATCGATGAGCTGAGGGCCTGGGCCGAGTCATGGGAGAGGGGCAGGCCCATCACCGGGGCCGCGATACTTTACGGGCCGGCGGGAACCGGCAAGACCTCGGCAGCTCTTGCCCTGGCGCGGGAGTTTGACTGGGATTATATCGAGATGAATGCCTCAGACGCCCGGACGGCAGGCATGATTGAGAAGATCGCCGGGCCGGCCTCGCGCTCCATGACCTTCTCAGGCAAGCTTCGCCTGGTAATTCTGGATGAAGCAGACAACCTGCACGGCTCGGCAGACCGGGGAGGTGCGGCGGCAATGCTGCGGCTGGTGAGGGATACCCGCCAGCCGGTTCTGCTCATCGCCAATGAGTACTACGAAATAGAAAAGCCACTGCGGGACGCGGCCAAAGGGATACAGTTCCGGTCCGTGCGCTCCACCACCATCGCCCAGGCTCTGAGGGAGATTTGCCGGACAGAGGGCGTAGATTGCGATCCCGATGCTCTGATAATGATAGCCGAGCGGGCCGGTGGGGACATGCGCTCCGGGGTCAATGACTTGCAGGCTGCCGCCCAGGGCCAGTCGGCCCTCAGGCCGGAGGATGTGGCCACTGCGGAGCGGGATGTCAAGTCGTCCATCTTCCGGGTTTTAGAGGTCATCTTCAAAGGCAATAGCGCCCAGGAAGCCATTTTTGCCAGCTACGCGCTGGACGAAAGCCCTGAGGACCTCATCGGCTGGGTGGACGAGAACCTGCCTCTGGCCTACAAGGGCGAGGACCTCTGGAGGGGCTATGAGCAGCTGGCGCGGGCGGATGTCTTCCTGGGTCGGGTCCGGGTCCGGCAGAACTACGGGCTGTGGAGATACGCGAGCTTTCTCATGACCGGAGGAGTGCAGGCCGCGAAGGCCGCAGCCCGGCACGGCTATGTGGCATTCCGGCCTCCCAGCCGCTGGAGGCAGATGGGCCAGACCAGGAAGGCGCGCAGCATTCGGGACTCGGCTGCAAAAAAGATCGGCAGGCACTGCCATGTCTCAGCGGCCTTTGTGCGGGCGGAGCTGATGGGCTTTGTGGGGCGGCTTCTGGCAGACAAGAGGAAGGCCATTCCTCTCGCTGCGGAGCTGGAGCTGGATGCCGATGAGATCGCTCTGCTCCTGGGAAGCACTACTTCCACCAAGAAGGTGCAGAACATCTTTGAGGGGGCGATGAAGCTGCGGGAGGCGGAGGAGTATCAGGATATTGAGCTATCCTGGGCGGGAAGAGCCCAGCAGCCGCTCGCGCCCGCGCTGACGAGTGCAGCTTCTGTGCAGACGCAGGCCGCGCGGGCAGACGCGAGCGTTGTGCAGGTGGGCGCAGGCGTAACCGGGGTTGTGCAGGCGAGCGCCAAGAAGGCTGCAGAGACGGAGCCGCCCATGCAGCAGGCGGCAGCTACGGCTGTGCTGGAGGAGAAGCCCCAGCAAAAGGAGGCTGCGGCCCCCGAAGGGACAAAAGCAAGCGAGCCAGCCCAGCCACGCAAGAGGGGCAGGCCGAAGAAGGCGGAGGGCGAGAGCCGGGCGGAGGGGAAGGCTCCGGCGGCGGGGGAGAAGAAGCAGAAGTCGCTGTTTGATTTCTAATTTTTTTCACGAATTAAGCCACTCTGAGATACAAAACCTTTTTCTGGATTGATGAAGAGTTATTCGAACTGATGGACTGCAAAATGGTCGGAGAGAGTAGACTCGTTCTTCTAATACTAATCATATTATTCTCTTTCAGCCCGATATCATGCAGCAATAACAGCACCACTAATCTCAATCAAAGTTCGATCAGCAATGCTTCTGAAAGATACTTGCCACCATCAGATAATGTTTCTGATACCACAAAGACCGATCTGGTCGAACGATTTGATCAACTTGATTTGCTTGATAAACTCATATCAATTATTTCAGGTACGTTAGCGATCGTTGTGATCGTGATTGGATTTTATCTTTGGCTCCGTCCGAATGCCAGGAATAGCGCACGAAGAAAAATCCTTGGACTGCTCAAGTCGATCGGACTTTCAGATAACGATTCGGATGAAACCACTGATAGCCCGAATCAAAAGAACGAAAACGAAAAGAGCATCCTCAAATTGCCCTATCCGCCGAACCCCAATTTCACCGGCAGACAGTCATTTCTGCGCGCACTGGCACAGCCACTGAATGATGCCGCCCTCGGCCCCAAAATCTTTGCCCTTGTCGGCAATGGTGGCATGGGAAAGACCCAGATCGCATTGCAGCATGCTCGCAGACCGGAAAACAACTTCAAGTACGTCTGGTGGCTGCGCTCCGAAGAGCCAGCAGTGCTCCTAGATGACTACATCAAAATCGCTGAGGAACTTAATCTTCCCGGATGGAATCTAAGGGACACCGACCAGACCGTAAAATCCGTGAAGCAATGGCTGGAGAGCGAGAACGGCTCCCACTGGCTGCTCGTTTTCGATAATGCCCAAAAGTGGGAAGATTTGATGAGATATATTCCTGCATCAGGCAGGGGCCAGATAATAATAACCTCTCGATTATCAGTCTGGGACGGCATAGCCGAGACCCTGGAAGTGGTCGTCTTTCAGAGAAATGACAAACAGGATGAATCGGTCGATTTTCTTACTAAAAGAACCGCAAAGAACGACCGAAATGCAGCCGAAAACCTCGCCCGCGAGCTTGGGGACCTGCCTCTGGCTTTGGAGCAGGCCGGCGCTTACATAAAAGAGACCGGGATATCATTTCAGGATTACCTGGATCGATTCAAAAGAGACCGAAAGAAGCTGCTGGGCCGCAGCAAGCCCCAGAACTATCCTGACACGGTGGCCACCACCTGGGAGATCTCTTTTCAGGCAGTGCAGCAGGAGAGATCTGCTGCCGGAGACCTGCTCAATCTAATTGCATTTCTGGCTCCGGATGCCATTCCCAGGTGGTTGCTGGAAGAGGGAGCGGCGGGCCTGCCTGGGCCTCTTTCTGCCTGCGTGAACGATAAGGGCGAATTTGATGAATGCATTGCCGTCTTGAAGAAATATTCACTGATAGATGTAGCAGACAATCTAATCTCTGTTCACAGGCTTGTGCAGGCGGTTGTTCAGGATAGATTGCGTCCCAAAGAGAAAAGAATGTGGGCAGAAGCGGCATTGAAGCTGGTAAATGATGCATTTTCATTCAATCAATTGGACGAAGACGGATGGGACAGGTGCCTAAAGCTCAACCCTCATGCCTTCCAATCCACTGAACATGCTGAGAAGCTGGAGATCTTGCCACAGGAGACGGCAAATCTCCTGAATGGCCTCGGCAGATATCTGAATAATCGAATGGAGCTTTCGTCAGCCAGGGCTGTGCTAGAGAGGGCGCTCGCAATCGACGAAAAGGCGCTAGGGACAGAGCATACCAGCGTGGCCACGATTGCAAACAACCTCGGATTGGTACTGAAAGACCAGGGCAACCTCGAGGGCGCAAAAAGATACTTCGAGAGGGCGCTCGCAATCGACGAAAAGGCGCTAGGGACAGAGCATACCAGCGTGGCCACGATTGCAAACAACCTCGGATCGGTGCTGCAAGATCAGGGCGACCTCGAGGGTGCCAAAAGATGCTACGAGAGGGCGCTAAAAATCGACGAAAAAGCGCTCGGGCCGGAGCATACCAGCGTGGCCATAGATGTC
>JAQVZT010000102.1 GCA_028708055.1 Methanothrix sp. | reverse complement strand
CCTCGAAATGCCAGTATCCCGCCAACCCTTCTTCTTCGCCGTGCTATCGCCACCAAATGGTAGCAGAATCTGTACTCGGGTGCGTGTCTTGCTGCAGACTCGAACCTCGGCGATCTGGCCCGGGAAGAATGAATTTTTTATCATGGATGATAGAATTAAATCTAAATCTCTGATTATTTCCGCTGTGCCTTGCTATAATTCGGTGAAATCCAGTGAGGATTGTAAGTGGGTTCCTCCAAAAACCATGTTGGGTCATAACTTACAGGCTGCCAGGTTATTTGCTGCTCTGCAAAAGGACCGATAAAGTGATCGTCTTTAACTCTTACTTTAACATTGTAGGATCTGCCCACATTCAATCTAGAGGCACTTATCTTTAATATTATTGTGCCTCTGCTTATACCGGGACGAAACGTCGCTATATTGGGATCTATTAGCCAATCCCCTTCGTATTGGTATTCTTTGCCATTTTCGACTTTTATCGATAGGGGATAATCCACTGCGTTACCCAAAATCGTCAATGTGTCGCTTGGATCTAAATTAATCCGGTTTTCGCCATCATAAATCTGCGTTTCCACGTAGCCCGCGGCTCCAAAATCTATCTGTATGAAGATGCTATTGATGCCGTTTTCCATTCGAATTATATTCGCATAGGGAGTAACCAGAGCAATTCCCACAGATTCGGACCAGTCGCTAAGTTGACCGAGGTTATCATATCTTACTTCTACTTTGCACAACTTTCCAGCATACTGGGGGAGAATCTCAGAAATGGATATCTCTGACGAAATAATTCCGTTTTCACAGGCGATGGCGAGATCATGCTTTTCAATCAGCAGGCTGTTATCCTGATAGTCCTGCACTCGGATATGAGCTTTGAACGAACTATAATGCGCACATTCTAAAGCCGCATTCCAGCTAGCTGCAATCATGTTATTAACTGCATTGAAGCTCAGAGAAGGATGCTGAGGGGCGGTCAATTGCTGAGGGTCAGGCTGCTCCTGAAGGGTAATTTCTATTGGAATGTCACTTACGGGCGTGCCGATCACTACGGAGCCGAAGTAAATATGGCTGGGTATCGCCACAGATATATCATAACTGCCGGGCGGTACGGCTAAATGCAAAGGCAGAGCTATGATGCCGCCCACAACTTCTGGAGATATCGAAATCCAGCCGCCCGCACTGTCATACGATGCATTGAAATTGCTCTGCAAATTGGGCAGCACCGTCGGATCGACTTCAGCCAGGTTTCCGGTATACGCAGATGCTGTCTTGACCACCTTCAGAGATAATTCGCTCGGTCCGCTAATGCCAGGGATATTGATGTTAAGACGCGGCTTATAAACCTCTATCGAATGTGTTTTAGGAATTGGCCCGTCATATGAGATGAATGGATTTGGGTTATCCAGACTGTCTTTAAGCAAAAATCTTCGCAAACTATCATCATAGCCCACTATTGCAACGCAATGCGACCCGTATTGCGATAAGCTATACTCTGCAATAACGGGACCATACATGACCAGCTTCTTCTTCAGCGGTACTATCCAATCATCAGCATTCCCGGTTCCTGTGATTGATATCATCTGATAACTTTTAATCTTCGTATTGGGCGATGAGGCTGCGCATTTGCATTTATCAGGCCAGAAGTTATCATATTCTTCTATAGCAGAAGCTACACCAAACTTTTTTAAATATCTCAAGGGCGGTTCTATCGTCCAAGCATCCTCCGTTGCCACCTTTGTATCATCCTTCCAATCGCTGCAATCACCATCCGGATACCCTTTAGCGGCCCATCGATGACCGCAGTTCCATATCCTACCTTCGGATAGGTCCAGGGACTGGTCAGGGTCGTTGTAATAATGAATTTTCAACAGCGTTTCCAGGGCTGCTAAAACTCCGAAAGCCACACAAGTTTTAGCGCTCCCCTGGCTACGAAGTTCTGTGGTCCATTTTTTGCCATTTAAGTTATTCCAGTCCATTTTAGTTGGCAGAGTTAGCATCTCATTCCACCTCTTTCCATATTTTCTATATACATCTAAACGTCCCTGGCCGATCCAGTAATATCAAAAGACGTCAGCGGGCATAGGCCCAGACAATCCGTCCCGGACGGGTAAGCAGTGTAGTTGAATCCCCAGTCCGGGAGCCGCCAGCCATCAATCTCGATCTCTCCTTCGGAACCATCGATGGCTATTACAGAATCGACGTATAGGGGATCTGAAATTGCCGTCCCGTTCACAGACCAGACCTCTATCTCCGCCCAGTTCACGAATTTCCCGCCCCTCAGGGCCTCGACCCTGTAGGAGATCATCTCTGTCCCGAGCGGCTTCAGATCAGTCTGCCTCCAGGTGACCACGCTGCCATCGTAGGACGAGAATGGGACCGACGAACTGATCAGCTTCATGCCGTCCGGCAGGTGATCGGATACATCGGTCACCCTCGTCGTGCCAGCCTCGTTTCTTGGGGTCCAAGTAGGAGATGACCAGTTTGGGACCTCTTGCACCAGGCTTTGTGGTCTTGGCGCCCAAGACGCCGCCACATAGTCGCAGAATCTGCAACTGAGTGAGTACATTGCAGCAGGCTCTAACCCCGGCGATCTGGCCCGGGAAGAATGATGTTTTTACCACAGTTGATAGGATCAAGTGTGTCTTCAATTGGAACGGGGTCATCCTCCGAAAGCCATGTTGGATCTTGTTCTTTATCTTCCCAGGTTATTTGCTGTTCTGCAACAGGCCCGAAAAAGTGATCGTCTTTAGCTCTCACTTTAACATTGTAGATTTTGGGAATTTTGGGATCACCCAATTTGGAAGGGCTTATTCTTAATATTGTTCTGCCGATACGTGCACTGGGACGAAACGTCGTTATGTTGGAATCTATCACCCATTCCCCCTCGTTGTAACAATGCGGAAATGTCTCGGAAGGGCAAGGCATTACGGAGGTTGAAATGCCTTTATGACTCTCAATGTCGCTTGGTTCTAAATCAATCTTGTTATTGCCATCATAGATCTGTGTTTCCATGCTGCATGCGTAATATAAAACTATCTTTATGAAGATGCCATTGAGGCCGCTTTCCAGTCGCTTTATTTCTGCATAGGGGGTAACCAGGGCAATACCCACGGGTTCGGACCATTCACTAAGTTGACCGAGGTTATCATATCTTACTTCTACTTTGCATAACTTCCCAGCATAATGGGGGAGAATCTCAGAAATGGATATCTCTGACGAAATAATGCCGTTTTCACAGGCGATGGCGAGATCATGCTTTTCAATTAGCAGGCTGTTATCCTGATAGTCCCGCACTCGGATATGAGCTTTGAACGAACTATAATGCGCACATTCTAAAGCCGCATTCCAGTTTGCAGCAATCTTGTTATTAACTGCATCGAAGTTCAGTGAAAGATTGTTATGCTGGTCTTGAAGGGTAATTTCTATTGGAATGTCACTCACGAGCGTGCCGATCACTGCAGAGCCGTGGTATCGATGGCCTGATATCTCCACATAAATATCATAGCTGCCGGGTGGTACGGCCAAATGCAAAGGCAAAGATATAGTGCCGCCCGCAACTTCTGGACGTATCGAGAGCCAGCCGCTCGCACTGTTATACGAAGCATTGAAGTTGTTTTGCAAATTGGGCAGCACCGTCGGATCGACTTCAGCCAGGTTTCTGGTATACTTTGATGCAATCTTGACCACCTTCAGAGATAATGCGTTTGCTCTGGCGACGCCATCGATATTGATGTTGAGACGCGGCTTAAAAACCTCTATAGATATTAATCGGATAAATGCAGTAGTGTTATATGGCAAGGAAGTATGATCTTTATTCAGACTATCTTTGATTAAAAATCCATTAATATCATAGCCCACTATTGCAACGCAGTGCGTACCGCCTTTCGGTGCGGGCAAGCTGTACTCCACAATTAAAGGACCATACATGACAAGCTTCTTCTTCTGCGCTACTTTCCAATCTTCAGCATTCCCGGTTCCTGTGATTGATATCATCTGAAAACTTTTAATCTTCGTATTGGGCGATGAGGCTTCACAAACACATTTCTGGGGCCAGTTTTTATCATAATCCTCTATAGCAGAAGCTACACCAAACTTTTTTAAATATCTTAAGGGCGGTTCTATCGCCCAAGCATCCGTTCCCACCCCTGTATCATCCTTCCAATTGCTGCAATCACCATCCGGATACCCTTTAGCAGCCCATCGATGACCGCAGGTCCATAGCCTACCTTCGGATAGGTCCAGGGGCTGGCTAGGGTCGTTGTAATAATGTATTTTCAACAAAGCTTCCAGGACGGCTAAAACTCCGAACGCCACGCAAGTCGCAGGTTCGGGAGTTATATGACCTGGGTTCTGGTCACGAAGTTCTGTGGTCCATTTTTTGCCATTTAAGTTATTCCAGTCCATTTTAGTTGGCAGAGTTAGCATCTCATTCCACCTCTTTCCATATTTTCTATATACATCTAAACGTCCCTGGCCGATCCAGTAATATCAAAAGACGTCAGCGGGCATAGGCCCAGACAATCCGTCCCGGACGGGTAAGCAGTGTAGTTGAATCCCCAGTCCGGGAGCCGCCAGCCATCAATCTCGATCTCTCCTTCGGAACCATCGATGGCTATTACAGAATCGACGTATAGGGGATCTGAAATTGCCGTCCCGTTCACAGACCAGACCTCTATCTCCGCCCAGTTCACGAATTTCCCGCCCCTCAGGGCCTCGACCCTGTAGGAGATCATCTCTGTCCCGAGCGGCTTCAGATCAGTCTGCCTCCAGGTGACCACGCTGCCATCGTAGGACGAGAATGGGACCGACGAACTGATCAGCTTCATGCCGTCCGGCAGGTGATCGGATACATCGGTCACCCTCGTCGTGCCAGCCTCGTTTCTTGGGGTCCAAGTAGGAGATGACCAGTTTGGGACCTCTTGCACCAGGCTTTGTGGTCTTGGCGCCCAAGACGCCGCCACATAGTCGCAGAATCTGCAACTGAGTGAGTACATTGCAGCAGGCTCTAACCCCGGCGATCTGGCCCGGGAAGAATGATGTTTTTACCACAGTTGATAGGATCAAGTGTGTCTTCAATTGGAACGGGGTCATCCTCCGAAAGCCATGTTGGATCTTGTTCTTTATCTTCCCAGGTTATTTGCTGTTCTGCAACAGGCCCGAAAAAGTGATCGTCTTTAGCTCTCACTTTAACATTGTAGATTTTGGGAATTTTGGGATCACCCAATTTGGAAGGGCTTATTCTTAATATTGTTCTGCCGATACGTGCACTGGGACGAAACGTCGTTATGTTGGAATCTATCACCCATTCCCCCTCGTTGTAACAATGCGGAAATGTCTCGGAAGGGCAAGGCATTACGGAGGTTGAAATGCCTTTATGACTCTCAATGTCGCTTGGTTCTAAATCAATCTTGTTATTGCCATCATAGATCTGTGTTTCCATGCTGCATGCGTAATATAAAACTATCTTTATGAAGATGCCATTGAGGCCGCTTTCCAGTCGCTTTATTTCTGCATAGGGGGTAACCAGGGCAATACCCACGGGTTCGGACCATTCACTAAGTTGACCGAGGTTATCATATCTTACTTCTACTTTGCATAACTTCCCAGCATAATGGGGGAGAATCTCAGAAATGGATATCTCTGACGAAATAATGCCGTTTTCACAGGCGATGGCGAGATCATGCTTTTCAATTAGCAGGCTGTTATCCTGATAGTCCCGCACTCGGATATGAGCTTTGAACGAACTATAATGCGCACATTCTAAAGCCGCATTCCAGTTTGCAGCAATCTTGTTATTAACTGCATCGAAGTTCAGTGAAAGATTGTTATGCTGGTCTTGAAGGGTAATTTCTATTGGAATGTCACTCACGAGCGTGCCGATCACTGCAGAGCCGTGGTATCGATGGCCTGATATCTCCACATAAATATCATAGCTGCCGGGTGGTACGGCCAAATGCAAAGGCAAAGATATAGTGCCGCCCGCAACTTCTGGACATATCGAGAGCCAGCCGCTCGCACTGTCATATGATGCATTGAAGTTGTTCTGCAAATTGGGCAGCACCGTCGGATCGACTTCAGCCAGGTTTCTGGTATACTTTGGTGCACTCTTGACCACCTTCAGAGATAATTCGCTCGGTCCGCTAATGCCAGGGATATTGATGTTAAGACGCGGCTTATAAACCTCTATCGAATGTGTTTTGGGAATTGGCCCGTCATATGAGATGAATGGATTTGGGTTATCCAGACTGTCTTTAAGCAAAAATCTTCGCAAACTATCATCATAGCCCACTATTGCAACGCAATGCGACCCGTATTG
This sequence comes from Methanothrix sp., assembly GCA_028708055.1. Taxonomy (GTDB): domain Archaea; phylum Halobacteriota; class Methanosarcinia; order Methanotrichales; family Methanotrichaceae; genus Methanothrix. The sequence goes on along the minus strand of JAQVZT010000102.1, from coordinate 2,088 downwards.
CGATAAGCTATACTCTGCAATAACGGGACCATACATGACCAGCTTCTTCTTCAGCGGTACTATCCAATCATCAGCATTCCCGGTTCCTGTGATTGATATCATCTGATAACTTTTAATCTTCGTATTGGGCGATGAGGCTGCGCATTTGCATTTATCAGGCCAGAAGTTATCATATTCTTCTATAGCAGAAGCTACACCAAACTTTTTTAAATATCTCAAGGGCGGTTCTATCGTCCAAGCATCCTCCGTTGCCACCTTTGTATCATCCTTCCAATCGCTGCAATCACCATCCGGATACCCTTTAGCGGCCCATCGATGACCGCAGTTCCATATCCTACCTTCGGATAGGTCCAGGGACTGGTCAGGGTCGTTGTAATAATGAATTTTCAACAGCGTTTCCAGGGCTGCTAAAACTCCGAAAGCCACACAAGTTTTAGCGCTCCCCTGGCTACGAAGTTCTGTGGTCCATTTTTTGCCATTTAAGTTATTCCAGTCCATTTTAGTTGGCAGAGTTAGCATCTCATTCCACCTCTTTCCATATTTTCTATATACATCTAAACGTCCCTGGCCGATCCAGTAATATCAAAAGACGTCAGCGGGCATAGGCCCAGACAATCCGTCCCGGACGGGTAAGCAGTGTAGTTGAATCCCCAGTCCGGGAGCCGCCAGCCATCAATCTCGATCTCTCCTTCGGAACCATCGATGGCTATTACAGAATCGACGTATAGGGGATCTGAAATTGCCGTCCCGTTCACAGACCAGACCTCTATCTCCGCCCAGTTCACGAATTTCCCGCCCCTCAGGGCCTCGACCCTGTAGGAGATCATCTCTGTCCCGAGCGGCTTCAGATCAGTCTGCCTCCAGGTGACCACGCTGCCATCGTAGGACGAGAATGGGACCGACGAACTGATCAGCTTCATGCCGTCCGGCAGGTGATCGGATACATCGGTCACCCTCGTCGTGCCAGCCTCGTTTCTTGGGGTCCAAGTAGGAGATGACCAGTTTGGGACCTCTTGCACCAGGCTTTGTGGTCTTGGCGCCCAAGACGCCGCCACATAGTCGCAGAATCTGCAACTGAGTGAGTACATTGCAGCAGGCTCTAACCCCGGCGATCTGGCCCGGGAAGAATGATGTTTTTACCACAGTTGATAGGATCAAGTGTGTCTTCAATTGGAACGGGGTCATCCTCCGAAAGCCATGTTGGATCTTGTTCTTTATCTTCCCAGGTTATTTGCTGTTCTGCAACAGGCCCGAAAAAGTGATCGTCTTTAGCTCTCACTTTAACATTGTAGATTTTGGGAATTTTGGGATCACCCAATTTGGAAGGGCTTATTCTTAATATTGTTCTGCCGATACGTGCACTGGGACGAAACGTCGTTATGTTGGAATCTATCACCCATTCCCCCTCGTTGTAACAATGCGGAAATGTCTCGGAAGGGCAAGGCATTACGGAGGTTGAAATGCCTTTATGACTCTCAATGTCGCTTGGTTCTAAATCAATCTTGTTATTGCCATCATAGATCTGTGTTTCCATGCTGCATGCGTAATATAAAACTATCTTTATGAAGATGCCATTGAGGCCGCTTTCCAGTCGCTTTATTTCTGCATAGGGGGTAACCAGGGCAATACCCACGGGTTCGGACCATTCACTAAGTTGACCGAGGTTATCATATCTTACTTCTACTTTGCATAACTTCCCAGCATAATGGGGGAGAATCTCAGAAATGGATATCTCTGACGAAATAATGCCGTTTTCACAGGCGATGGCGAGATCATGCTTTTCAATTAGCAGGCTGTTATCCTGATAGTCCCGCACTCGGATATGAGCTTTGAACGAACTATAATGCGCACATTCTAAAGCCGCATTCCAGTTTGCAGCAATCTTGTTATTAACTGCATCGAAGTTCAGTGAAAGATTGTTATGCTGGTCTTGAAGGGTAATTTCTATTGGAATGTCACTCACGAGCGTGCCGATCACTGCAGAGCCGTGGTATCGATGGCCTGATATCTCCACATAAATATCATAGCTGCCGGGTGGTACGGCCAAATGCAAAGGCAAAGATATAGTGCCGCCCGCAACTTCTGGAC
>JAQVZT010000101.1 GCA_028708055.1 Methanothrix sp. | reverse complement strand
ATGCCAATCTTGAAGGTGCCGACCTCGAAGGGGCCCGACTCGAAAGCGCCTATTTCGGAAATGCAAACATCAGAAATGCTAACCTCTTTGGATCCGACCTTGAAGGAGCCGTTTTCACCTTGGCCGACCTCCGCCGATCCGCCCTCGAAGGGGCAATCCTAATAAACGCTAGTCTCAAAGGAGCCAACCTTAAAGGAGCCAATCTCAGAGATGCAATCCTTTTCAATGCCGATTTAACAGGAGCGGCCATAGAGAGAGCCGATCTTAGAGATGCTGATCTAACAGATGCTAACATATTTAGAGCCAATCTCAAATGGTCCAACCTTGAAGGAGCCATCCTAGATGGGGCCAACCTAAAAGGAGCCAATTTAAAAGGAGCCAGCCTTTCAGGAGCTAACCTTGAAGGAGCCAACCTCAAAGAAGCCGACCTAGAAGGAGCCAACCTGGAAGGAACTATTCTTGAATGAACAAAAATCATGAAACGATCAAAATCATTGCAGGACGCCAAAAAAGTGGAGCCTTGAGGATATCTTTAATAGATCATCGTAGCCTAAATACCAAAAATCCGCATCTATGCACTTAATGTGGATAGCCTCTCGTCCCATGTTCGGAACCTTTGGGGAAGCATTCCAAGTCCTCTCAGTCTCCCTTCCCCGCCATCGAGATCTCCCCTCATCCCTCTCCAAACCTTTTTATACCTCCTCTCTCTTCACATCAAGGAAACCTGATGACCGGACAGAGCGAGAGAGCCATCTATATCCCGTCCTCTCTCACAATGGAGAGCAGGGATTTGCGTGTAAACACGCTCAAGATTGGCCAGATCGCCCGGGCAGCAGCAGTCTTCCAGTATAATCGCATCGTGATCTACCGCGATCCTGAGCACAATGATTCGCGCTTGATCTCCCTGGTGCTGCGTTACATGGAAACGCCGCAGTACCTGCGAAAGCTGCTCATCCCCCGTCGGGAGGAGCTGCGTCACGTCGGAATGCTGCCGCCGCTTCGTACTGCTCATCACCCAACAAACTCAAAATCAGAATCGCTCAAGATTGGCGAGTTTCGCGTCGGAGTTGTCGTTGAAAGCGTCGGATCTGATAGCGGCGTCTGGGTGGAAATCGGAATCAATCGCCCAATACCCCTTCGCACCGAAAGTAGGTACTCGGTAGGGCAGCGCCTGAATGTCAGAATCTTTTCGCAGCAGCCGCTCGCCGCTGAGCCTGTTGACCAAAAGGAGATCCCCGTTTACTGGGGATACGAGACCGAGATAGCAGAGAGCCTTGAGGGAAGCCTTGCCTCATTTTTTGAGCGGGGCGGCCGCGTGGTTCTCGCTTCGCGCCGGGGCAATAGCCTGACGCCAGATCTCCTCTCCCGGATGGATATCGCAGGCAACAAGCGCGACCTTGCGGTGGTCTTCGGCTCACCAGCACGAGGCGTAGATGCATTTCTGAGCGAACAGTCAATGGACAGATATGAAATGATAAACACCATCCCGCACCAGGGAACTGAGACGGTCCGCGTTGAAGAGGCGGTCTTTGCCACATTGGCACTTCTCAACCTGGCGCGCTTGGAGGACTAAATGGCAACAATACATCGACCAAGAAGAGGTTCGCTGGCCTACAGCCCGAGAAAGAGGGCCAAGAGCGAGGTCCCAAGAATCCGAAGCTGGCTTGAGGAGGACAAAGCCAGAGTGGCAGGCTTTGCCGGTTACAAGGCAGGCATGACCCACATCATGATGATCGACGATAGGCCGCGCAGCCTCACCGAGGGCGTGGAGATCTCCGTGCCCGTAACCGTTCTGGAGGTGCCCCCCATGAATGTCGTGGCAGTGCGCGCCTACGAGAACTACAACGGCGGGCTACGCCCAGCGGGCGAAGCCTGGTCTGAGAATCTCAGCCCCGAGCTGGCCCGTGCTCTGACAGTGCCCAAGAAGACCCACGGCAGCTCTGTAGATGAGCTGAAAGCCCTGGGCGAGGATATCGCGGACGTCCGGGTGCTTGTTCACACCAATCCCTCGCAGATATCCGGAATTCCCAAGAAGACTCCCGAGCTGATGGAGATGCCGGTGAACGGCGGCTCAATGCTGGACCGCCTCGCCCTCGCCCAGAAACTTCTGGGCCAGCAGGTACCGATCAGCAGCGTCTTTGAGATCGGAGACCTTCTGGATGCATCTGCCGTCACCAAAGGCAAGGGCACCCAGGGTCCGGTAAGACGCTGGGGAATCGCCATCGCCAAGAGAAAGCATGCACGCACAGGCAAATTGCGGCACGTTGGAAACTTAGGTCCCTGGCATCCATCCCATATCAGCTGGCGCGTGCCTCAACTGGGCCAGATGGGCTACCACCAGAGAACCGAATACAACAAGAGACTGATGTTCATCGGAAACGACAGCGCCCAGATCAACCCGAAGGGCGGATTTCCCGGCTACGGCCTGGTGAGAAACCAGTATATTCTGATCAAGGGAAGCGTTCCCGGTCCCATCAAGAGGATGGTCAGAATCAGACACGCCATAAGGCCCGGAGCCAACTTCGTGAAGGCGCCCGAGTTCCTCTATGTCAGCCAAGAGTCCAAGCAGGGGGTCTAGGCGATGAAAGCAAACATCATTGATCTAACAGGAAAAGCAAACGGACAGATCGATCTTCCCGCAGTCTTCGAGGAGGAATACCGGCCGGACATCATCAAGAGGGCTGTTCTGTCTGCGCAGGCTAACAGGCTCCAAGCCTATGGACCTCACTTCTATGCAGGCATGAATACCTCGGCCCAGTCCTGGGGTCCGGGACACGGCGTCTCCAGAGTTCTCAGACTGAAGAACGGCAGGAAAGCTGCTGGCGTGCCGATGGCCGTAGGAGGCCGCAGATCACATGCGCCTCAGCCCAATGCCGACCACAGTGAAAAGATCAACAAAAAGGAGAGGCGAAAGGCTATCCGCTCTGCAATCGCCGCTACTGCATCACAGGGATTGGTGCAGGCAAGAGGCCACAGGTTTGCTGGAGAGCTGCCATTTGTAGCCAAGAACGATCTCGAATCCGTCAGCAAGACCGCTGAGGTCATCAAGTTCCTGGAGGCCGCCGGCCTGTGGAACGATGTCCAGAGGGCAAAGGACGGAAGACACATCCGTGCAGGCAAAGGCAAACTGCGGGGAAGAAAATACAGGGGCAGAAAGAGCCTGCTCATCGTCGCCGGAGACGACAAGGGTCTGGGCAAAGCCGCCCGAAATCTGCCCGGCGTGGACTTTGTAACGGTTGAGAAGCTCAACGCTGAGCTGCTTGCGCCCGGAACGAAAGCCGGAAGGCTGACCGTTTGGACAGAGTCTTCCCTGGAGAAGCTGGCCAAAAAAGCCCAGGCGGAGGCAGTACAATGATTATCAAGAGTCCCTACGTCACAGAAAAGGTCACCGGCATGATCGACTCCAATGATACCCTGGAGTTTCTGGTGAACATGAATTCTACCAAGCCGGAGATCAAAAAAGCCCTGGAAGACCTTTACGATATCGAGATCCTGACAGTCAGGACCATGATAACCTCCCGGGGAGATAAGAAGGCCATAGTGAAACTGGCGAAAGAGGGTAGTGCGAACGAGCTTGCCACAAGGCTAGGACTGCTGTAGGTGAGTAAAGATGGGACACAGAATAATATCTCAAAATCGAGGTGCAGGTGGTCCGAATTACAGGGCACCCTCTCATAGATACCGGGCAGACATCAAACATATCAAAGTGGATAGCGGTGAGACGATAAGCGGCGTGGTTCAGGAGATTATGAGAGACCCGGCAAGGTCAGCTCCCGTAGCTCTTATCGCCCTGAACAACGGCGAGACAAGATACATCCTGGTTCCCGAGGGAATATATGTGGGCCAGGAGATCTCATGCGGCATATCCGCTCCCATAGAGCCGGGAAACACTCTGCCTCTGGCCGAGATTCCCGAGGGCATACCAATCTGCAACGTCGAATCCCAGCCGGGCCACGGCGGCCAGTTTGCCAGAGCCTCTGGCGTCTGCGCCATCCTTGTGGCTCACGATGCAGGCCAAACCGTCGTCCAGCTGCCCAGCGGTGAGATGAAGTGGCTCTCGCCCAAATGCATGGCGACAATCGGAGTCGTTGCCGGCGGAGGCCGCCTGGACAAACCTCTGGTCAAAGCAGGCAATAGCTTCTTTAAGTTCCAGTCCAAGGCCAAGAAGTGGCCAATCGTCAGAGGCGTTGCCATGAACGCCGTGGACCACCCCTTCGGTGGTGGCGGCCGCCAGCATCCAGGAAGGCCAAAGACCGTTAGCAGGAACACGCCTCCTGGCAGAAAGGTAGGTTCAATTGCCGCAAGGAAGACCGGTAAGCGCTAGGTGATAGGTTTTGGCTAAGAAAGCAGGATCCAAGCTTCCAAAGAGAAAGGAAGAATTCTTGTATCGGGGCCGGAAGGTTGCCGACCTCGCCAAGTTGAGCATAGAGGAGCTTGCCGGGCTCTTACCAGCGCGGCAACGCAGAACGATCAAGAGAGGCCTTGTCAAGGACAACAAGAAACTCATGACAAGCCTGAAGAACAAGGACTCGGTTCGAACCCACATCAGAAACATGATAATTATGCCTGATATGGTGGGCAAGAATCTGGAGATCTACAACGGCAAGAGCTTTGAAAAGGTAGAGGTCATGCCCGAGATGATCGGACACTTCTTCGGCGAGTTCTCGCTCACGCGGGGGCGCGTCCAGCACGGTGCCGCAGGTGTGGGCGCTACCAGATCAAGCAAGTATGTGCCGCTTAAGTGAGGTGTGAGATTGGGCAGATTGAATTATTCGCTTACGCCTGCAGGACGCTCTTCAAGGGCAATGGGGATGGAGCTTCACATCTCACCTAAACACGCCCACGAGATCTGCAGGACGCTAAAGGGCATGAGGGCTAACCTCGCCCGCGCCTATCTGGAAGATGTAATATCCCTGAAGAGGGCTATTCCCTTCAAGCGCTACAGAAGAAATGTAGCTCACAGGCACGGCCTGGTCGGGGCGGACGCCGGCAGATATCCGGAAAAGGCCGCTAAAGCGGTCCTGGTCGTCCTTGAGAACGCACTTGCCAATGCCGAGTACAAGGGAATGGAATCCGAGAAGATGAGGATCTTCCACGCTGGCACCAAGAAGGGCAGGACCATCCAGGGATGGATGCCCCGCGCCATGGGAAGAGCCACTCCGAAGAACACTGAGACGGTCTCTATTGAGATGGTCCTCACCGAGGTGAAGAACTGATGTCTGTTGAGAAGAAGTTCGTAGCAGAGGGCCTCTCCAAAGCACTCGTCAACGAGTATCTGGCAGATGAGCTGGAACGTGCAGGATACGGCGGCATGGTCATGAACCGCACTCCCATGGGCACCCAGATCACTGTCTATGCGGAAAAGCCGGGGATGGTCATCGGAAAAGGCGGCAAATTGATCCGCAAGATCACCCGCGACCTGGACCGCAAGTTCCACCTGGACAATCCTCAGATAGATGTGCAGGATGTGGGCCACGGCGACCTGAACGGCAGGGTTGTGGCCAACCGACTGGCATCGTCTCTGGAGCGTGGCTGGTACTTCCGAAAGGCAGGCCAGTCCATGATGAGAAGGGTTATGGACGCCGGGGCACTGGGCTGCGAGATCGTCATCAGCGGCAAGCTGACCGGCCCGCGCTCCCGAACTGAGAAGTTCATCTCCGGATACATCAAGCACTCCGGAAAGCCGGCCATTGAGCTGGTAGACAAGGGTTATTCCGTAGCCGTTAAAAAGCTGGGCGTAATCGGCTGCCAGGTCAGGATCATATCTCCCGACGTAAGGCTTCCCGATGACTTCCAGATTGAAGCGCCGCCAGCTGCTGCCCCTGTAGAGGAGCCAAAGCCTGCAAAGGCACCCGCCGCACCGGCACCAGCACCAGTGGCTGCGCCAGCACCCGAGAAGAAGAGCGATCTGGATCAGCTCCTGGAGTCTGAACCAGTGGCTGCACCGTCACCCCTGGATGAGCCAAGCGGAAAGGTCAGCGAGGGCGTGGCAGAGGATGCGCCTCTTCCCGAAGAGAAGGCCGATAGCGAGCCCTGCGCCAAGGAGGAGTGATCCGATATGGCGATCTTTAAGATTGATGAGATCAGAAACATGAACGCGGAGGAGATCGCTGAAGAGCTGCGAAAGCTGGAAAGCGAACTCATCCGTGAGAGAGGCATCGTCACTGCGGGCGGCGCCCCGGAGAAGCCGGGGAGAATTCGAGACCTTCGCAGGACGCTGGCCAGAATCAAAACGGTTCAAACGGAACGAAGGGTATCGGCGAGCACCGAACGGAGCGACGCCTAGTGAACCCTGGTCCTGAAAGCCTGGCGAGGCATGAGCTTATCGGCCTTGAGGTACAGGTTGCTTTTAGCAGCAACCCCAGCCAAACCGGGCTCAAGGCCCTGGTTGTGGACGAGACCAGGAACACGCTCCTTTTGGAGACGGAATCCAGGGTACTGCGCCTTGCGAAAAAGGGCACTAACCTGGTCTTCACTTTGCCTGATGGGCGCCATGTGGGCGTCTTCGGCTCAATCCTTGTCTCACAGCCAGAGAATAGAATTAGCAAGAGAATGCAAAAAACGAGGTGGAAGTTATGAGGGATATCGGACTGGACGTCAGCGCTCCGCAAAAGGAATGCGATGATCCCAAGTGTCCCTTCCATGGTATCCTGCCTGTACGCGGCCAGGTCTTTAGTTGCACCGTGGTCAGCGACAAGATGGACCGTACCGTGGTGGTAATGCGTAATTTCGAGAAGAAAGCAACGAAGTATGAACGATTCGAGAAGAGGCAGTCCAAGATCCATGCGCACAATCCCCCCTGCATTGATGCCAAGGAAGGGGATCGTGTCAAGATAGCGGAGTGTCGGCCCCTTTCCAAGACCAAATCCTTTGTAGTGGTGGAGGTCCTGAAATGAGAGGACAGAAGGCCAAGATCCCAAGGGCGATCAACACTGGCGCATACCTGGATTGTGTAGACAATACAGGTGCGCGGACGCTACACGTCATCGCAGTCAAGAACTATCGAGGCGTGAAAAACAGACAGCCCTGCGCAGGGATTGGGGATATGGTAATAGTATCCGTGAAAAAGGGAAGTCCGGAGATGCGAAAGCAGATCTTCAAGGCTGTCATCATCCGCCAGAGGAAGGAGTTTCGAAGGCCCGATGGACTGAGGGTCAAATTCGAAGACAACGCCGCTGTAATAGTGGATGATGAGGGCGTTCCCAAGGGCTCTGAGGTCAAGGGACCAGTGGCCCGAGAGGTAGCAGAGAGATTCAGCAAGATCGCCTCCGCGGCATCCATGATTGTGTGATGATTATGATTACAAAACAGCCAAGGAAGCAGCGAAAGGCGAGGTATAGCGCACCGCTGCATAAGCGTCAAAAGTACATGCATGCGCCCTTGAGCAAGGCCTTGCGCGAGGAGCTGAAGAAGCGCAATGCCCAGCTTCGCAAGGGTGATACCGTCAAGGTTATGCGTGGCGATCATGCCGGCACCGAAGGAGAGGTCGAGGACATCGATCTCAAGAGGTGCACCATCAAGGTGGCAGGCGTGAGCAACTATCGGGCTGACGGAACTGAAGTGCCTAGGACCATCCATCCCTCAAACGTCATGATAATCAAGCTCGTCCTTGAAGACGCCGAGAGGGAAAAGATCTTCGCGAGGCGACCCCAATGAGCAGACATCAAAAGAGAATTACGGTTCCCGTGAGCTGGCCCATCTCAAAGAAGATTCACGCATGGGTTACCAAGTCCTGTCCCGGTCCTCATTCCGCCGGGGATAGCATACCTCTACTGGTAGTGGTCAGAGATATGCTCAAGCTGGTAGACAATGCACGCGAAGCTAAGAGAATTCTGTATGAGGGCAAGGTGCTGGTTGACGGAAAGGTCCAGAAGGATTACAAGCTGCCCATCGGCATATTCGATGTCCTAGCTGTACCATCAGACGACAAGCAGTACAGAATGCTCAAAGATGAGAAGGGAATGTTCTATCTCAGCACACTCGAAGCCGGAAAGGTCAGAAAGCTGGCCAGGATCGAGAACAAGACCTTCATCAAGGGCAAAAAGCAGCAGCTGAATCTTTCCGATGGCTCAAACAAGCTGGCAGAAGGAGACTTCAAGGTTGGCGATTCGCTGGTCCTCTCCCTGCCCGATAAGAGCATCGAAGATCAGATCGGCTTTAAGATAGGCAATCTGGCAATGGTCGTAGGCGGAAAGCATTCCGGCCAGACGGGGAAGATCAAGGAGATCATAACCGTCAAGGGCTCCCAGCAGAACCGCATCATAATCTCTGGAGACCAGGAATTCGAGACCATCAAGGATTATGTTTACATGATCGGAGTAGATCAGCCTGTCATCAAGCTGGGGGCTGTTAGATGAATGCTAATCTAATTCCCCGGGTCGACAAGGTTGTCGTGCACATCGGCGTAGGAGAGAGCGGCCAGAGGCTGGTAAATGCTGAAT
>JAQVZT010000100.1 GCA_028708055.1 Methanothrix sp. | reverse complement strand
CCGAGGGGCTCTTCAATAACCGGCGCAAGAAGGTTAAGAAAGGCCTGGCTGCACTGGGTGCGGGCCGCCGGGCTCTGGCTGAGCTGGACCCTATCCTTCTGGAGAAACGGCCGGAAGAGCTGACGCCTGACGAGGCAGCGAGCCTGCTGGCAGCTTTGCCAGGAAGATCCATTCGTTAGCAGAGAATGTGTTTGTAGCGACTGACCTATCGTGTCCGATCCAAAAACCAGCAAGAATATACTATTATTAGGTTTCGTAAGCCTGCTAAACGACATTAGCAGCGAGATCATCCAGCCGATCCTGCCGCTCTTTATCGCTTCCCTGGGAGGGGGAGGGATGGCAGTGGGCCTCATCGGAGGGGTGAGCGATGGGCTGCCCAGCATTCTCAAAGTCCTTGCAGGATATGTTTCCGATCGCCTGGGAAGACGAAAGCCGCTCGTCGTAGCCGGCTATGCACTATCGGCAGTTGGAAAGCTCTTCCTGCCTGCAGCCAGCAGCTGGCTGCAGGTCTTCCTGCTCAAGGTCCTGGAGAGAAGCGGCAAAGGAGTGCGCTCTGCGCCAAGAGACGCCATGATCTCCGAGTCAACCCCGGAGAAAACGCGCGGAAGGGGCTTTGGCCTTCACAGAGCGATGGATTCCACGGGAGCGGTCATCGGATCGGTTCTGGCTTATCTTCTCTGGCGGGATGGCATGAGCTACAGCACCATCTTCCTGGTGGCGGGAGTGCTCTCTGTCGCGGCTCTGCTTCCATTTCACCGCGTCAGGGAGAGCTTTGCAGCGCCAAGTTGCGAGATAAGTCTGAAGCTCTCGGTCATCTCTCCGGAGCTGCGCCGCTTTCTGGCCATTGCCAGCCTTTTCGCTCTGGGCAACTTCAGCTACATGTTCTTCGTTCTGCGTGCCCAGGCGCTCTTCTCCGGGTCCGAGGCGGTAGGTGCACCTCTTTTGCTCTATGCGCTCTTCAACCTTGTTTATGCCGTCTTGGCCATGCCGGTGGGAATCTGGTCTGACCGGGTAGGAAGAAGAAAGGTTCTTGCCCTGGGCTATGCCATCTTCGCCATCACCGCCCTGGGATTTGCATCTGTCACCTCGCTTTCGGGGCTGATAGCCCTCTTTATCCTCTACGGGCTGGTCTATGCCCTGGTCGACGGCTCGGAGAGGGCGTTTGTATCCGATCTCAGCCCGGTGGAGCTGCGTGGCAGCTCTCTGGGAATCTATTACGGCGCTACGGGAGTTGCGGCCATCGTGTCAAGCCTGGTGGCAGGAGCCCTCTGGTCCTGGTGGGGAGCAGAGGCGACGTTTATCTTCGGGGCGGTAGCGGCGGCTCTGGCGGCGGTCGGGCTGATGGCAATGAAAAAATTCGTCTAGATATTCATGAAATCTAGCTTTGGGAGATGGGATATTAATCCATAAGAAGGCAGACTTGCAATCAATGCTTAAAGAAGCTATTGAAAAAGCGAATAGCGTAGACCACGAAAGAGCTGAGCAGGAGATAGAAGAGGAGAGCAATCAGCTAGCTAGGAAGAGATTCGAGGTTGGTGCTCGACAATAGCCTTATAATTTCCGCAATAAAATACGGTTGAAAGAGATACACGGATCAGCTTCTGCAATAATGCTCAGCGATGCCGCAATCTCCGCTTTCTCTTCCCCAAAAAATAGCGCTCGCAAAAAATCCGTTTTCAGTTCAGCTCGAACAGGGACACCATCTCTCCAGGCCGAGCAGATATGCCACCGCCGATGCAGTGCTCCCGAAAAATACCGTCCTGCAGTTGTGGCGGCGCGCTTGCGCCATCAGATCGTCAATCGTGCCGTTGGCAAATGTCGAGCCGGTCATCAGGATGAGCGGGCAGCTCTCAAACATCTGCCCTGCCTGCATTCCGTCCAATACCTTCACATTGCAGCGGACCGCTCCTGCCTCAGCCAGATCCGAGACCATCACCCTCTCCGGGCCGAGGGTCTGAACCAGGGCCTCCAGGAGCGCGGGCTGCAAACCAACCAGCCCCACCTTTTCCGCGCCCTGATCCGCTATCCATTCCGCCATCAATGCTTTGCACCTCTTCGGCCCATCGTCTCGGCAATGAACAGTTCCCTCGATCTTTCCCAGGTATCTGAGAGTGGCATTCATGGCTGCAATCAAGACCGCCCGCTCGAAGGGTCCTTGCAGCGGCTTCTCCATCACCTCGCCCAGGGAGCCGCGAAAGCCGCCCTTTGCAGCGGTGAACGCTTGACCGAAAGAGCCTCGGTAGGCAGCCTGCATGAGCACCTCTTTGCCCCGGATAAGTGCAAAGTCGTCTCTTCCCGTGTCGCCTATGGCCTCGGAGACGCTGAGGGGACGGCTGATCACCAGCTCATCCCGCAGATCAACAGGCGAACAGGCGTCGCTTTGCGACGAGAGCATCTTTATGAAGCGGCCCTTTGCCTCCAGAAGCAGATCTCGTTTCTCCATTTTCATTCAACCATGAGTCAACCATTTATTCTTTTTTCGCCGGGACGTTCACCGGAACGAATCCATATTTATCCAATATGGCCTGACCCGCGTCAGACATTATCACATCGATGAACGCCTGTGCTTGCTCATTATGCTTTGACTGGGCGAGCACTCCCACCGGGAAGTCTCCGACCACATTATACTTGTCCGGAATATAGATCTTGGTGACCTTGCCTACCATCTGAGGGCTGACATCGGATATAAAGGCAAATCCCGCATCGGCTTCACCCAGGGCGACCTTGGATACGACCCGGTTGACAGTGGTCTCCAATGAGACTACATTGGCCAGAACCGATTCTTTGAACGCGGGTCCGTAATCCGGGTCAGCAGCGAGTTTATCCAGAACCTGGAGTGCATAATCTCCCGCAGGAAGATCTTTTGTTCCCATGAGGATCTTGACACCGGGCGCGGCGAGGTCCTGAAGACCGGTGATGTTGGCGGGGTTGTTGTTGGGAACGATTATGGCCACCTTGTTGTGGACAAAGATCACAACGCTATGGTTATCCATGAACCCTTCAGATTTCAGTGCATTCATATGCTTGAGGTTAGCGGACACCAGAACGTCTGCATAGGCCCCCTGCTCAATTTGGGCACGCAGTGCAGGCACGCCGTCGAAGTTGAACTTAACGCTTACGTTGCTGCTGTTTTCGTATATTCCGGCAATCTCGCTCATTGCTCCCGTGAGCCCGGCTCCAGAGAAGACGGTCAGTTCTTGCTTCTCCTCAGCCAGTCCCGCAAATGATATAAAAAGAAGGGCAAAGAGCAGTGAAATTGACATTAAATAAGCTGCTTTATTATAAATCATCGCAATCTTCCTCAGCACGATTTTGTATTGTGCGTCTTTCCATTTTCATAAACACATACGTTTACTAATCTTGTTTAAGTTGGCTACTATGATTAACTTATTAATTCCTTGCGCCCAATTTTCAAGGTGGCATAGGCCGGAGACATCCAATCAGCCCCCGGCCTCCGACATCATAGATTCAGAGGATCAACCCAGAAAAGGCTTCTAAACGAAGTGAAGTGCTTGTCTGCGTGTCTATCGTTTTGGCCTCAACTCACCTCCATTACCCCAGGATGAAGGTCGATTATATGGAGATATTTGAGAAGAAAGGAGAAGAATGAGGCGGATATCGCAATCATGCAGAGTGATTGTGAAAAGGGATGAACTGGACAGCAGCTCTTACAGTCCCAGACGTATGTGTTTTGTCTCCAGATAGGCCTCCAGGCCCCAGCGGCCCAGCTCCCGGCCAAGGCCGCTCTCCTTCCATCCGCCAAAGGGCGCTTGCAGGTCTATAACGTTGTTTACATTGACTCCAACGCCGCCTGCTTCAAGAGCCTCCGCAGCCCGCAGGGCGGTCTTCAGATCATTGGTAAAGACGTAAGCCGCAAGGCCGTATTCAGTATCATTGGCAAGAGCTATGGCTTCATCAAGAGTCCCGAACTTCATGATCGGTGCTACCGGCCCGAAGGTCTCCTCCCTCATGACCCTCATGCGATGGTCAGCATTGTTCAGCACCGTTGGACGGTAGAAGTATCCCCTCTCATAAGCCTCGCCATCGGGCTCCTCTCCGCCGGTGAGAAGATCTGCCCCCTTTCCCATGGCATCGGCCACATGCTCTTTGGTCCGCTCCCTCTGCGCCCGGCTGAACATCGGCCCCAGGTCCACGTCCGGCCTCATGCCGTCGCCGATCTTCAGCCGTTCTGCTCGCCGCACCAGCTCCTCGGTGAAGGGCTCGGCCACCTCCTGGGCCACATAGATTCGATTGACGCTGATGCAGATCTGGCCCATGTTTGAAAAAGCGCGCTGCGAGGCGGCAGCAGCCGCAGCCTGAATGTCTGCATCAGCACAGACGATGAAGGGCGACTGGCCTCCCAGCTCCAGGGAGAGGCGCTTGATGTGTGCGGCTGCATGGGACATAATCCAGCGGCCTGTCTCAGTCTCACCGGTAAAGGCGATCTTCCGGGAGATGGGGTTTTCCACCAGCTCTGCGCCCACGGTGCTTCCCGGTCCATGCACCACGTTCGCTGCGCCCGCAGGCAGGCCAGCTTCGCAGACAGCCCGTACAAATTCTGTGGCCGCCAGAGGAGCGAGACTGGGCGGCTTGGCTACGAATGTGCAGCCGGCGGCGAGAGCAGGCGCAACCTTCCAGGCTAGAAGGTCGACGGGAAAGTTCCAGGGGGTGATGAGGGCGGCGACGCCCACTGGCTGGCGAAGCACAATGCTCCGGCTGTGCGAAGAGCTGATCCACTCCCCAAAATTCCTCTTTCCCTCTTCTGCGTAATTGTCCAGGACATCAGCCGAGGAGAGGACCTCCATTCTGGCGTTCTTTAGGGGCTTGCCCATCTCCAAAGTGAGAAGCCGGGCGATCCCGTCAACCTGCTGCCGAACCATGTCGGCTGCAGAGTGAAGGGTCCTGGCCCGCTCATCGCTGGCTGTCGCAGACCAGACCGGAAAAGCCCTCTTAGCTGCCTCCAGGGCCAGGCAGGCATCCTGGCGGTCTCCAACGGCAACCTCGGCCACCGGCTCCTGGGTTGCGGGATTGCAAATGATCTCAGTCTTGCGGGAGAGGGATGTAACCTGCTGCCCATTGATAATCATATGAGATTGATGCATAACTACCTATAGAGAATCATCGTCCGGCCACTTAAAGCCTGTCATCTCAGGCAAAAATCTCAGGCAAAAGAAATAGATACTAATATCTCCAATAGAATGATAATTGCCAAGTATTTGCATTTGTTGCGAATGGTTCGTCCGCAGGATATTTCGAGATAGCTGTTGAGGGGACATATACTGCTTTCTGGGATGATTTCGGATGAATTAGAGCAAATTCATGGGCGGAGAAAATGAGCATTTTCCTTGATGCCAGAGAGGTCAACTTTCGCAGGGCTATCATGCTGTCGGCCGTAATCGTGGTCATGTATTTGGCCATGTTGATTCTGATTGAAAATGATCAGGCCTATCGCATCACGATTGATGATCTGCTCTTTCCGGTATTCAATGGACTGGCAGCAGCAGGATTGCTCTACGCCGCCATTCGCTCTGAGATCTATGGGAGACGGGCACGCCTTGCCTGGACGTTCTTATTTTCAGGCCAGGTCTCCTTTATGCTGGGAGACATAATCTGGGCCATCCTGGAGTTGGGCTTTCATCAAGAGCCAATAGCATCAGTAGCCGACGTTTTTTATCTGCTATATTATCCGCTATTTGCTATAGGCATTCTTCTCCTGCCGGCAGTGCCAATGACTCGCAAGGAGTCGCTCAAGCTTCTGCTGGACACCGGGATAGTGATGATCTCGGCGATCCTGGTCTTCTGGGCTTTTCTGATCGAACCGACCATTGCTGTCGCCAACCGGGAGTACATTGATGTTTTGCTTGTATCCCTTGCCTACCCTGTTATGGATTTGATCCTTTTTTTTGCCTTGCTGCAACTGCTCTTTCGAACAAGTGGATCTGTTAAACAAGGGCCATTGATGCTGCTGTCAATCGGTGTAGCCATCGGGATTGTCACGGATGCAACATATCTGCTGCAATCTCTCCAGGGGATCTACGAAACCGGCAGCCTTTTAGATTTAGGATGGCTAACATGTTACGCATTTGCCGGTCTGGCCGGAGTGCTGCAGGGAGATACCAGTAAGCTTAACCCAAATGGTTCATCCGATGAAGGCGAATTGCAGGGAAGACACCTTTTCCGGCTGGCATTTTTTCCCTACCTTTGCGCAGCTGCAGCCTACATTATGCTCATTTGGAGCCGCTATTACCTGACCGATTCGTTCTCAGCCTTTTCGTGGGGCATTGGCGCAATCATTGGCCTGGTAATCCTTCGTCAGATCGTGGCACTGAATGAGAATGTGCGGCTTTATAATGAGGCCCGGGTGGAGATCGATGAGCGCAGGCGAGCTGAAATGCTGCTCAGGCAGAGCGAGGAGAGATATCGTGATGTCTTCGAGACCTCGCCGGATTTGATATTCACAATATCATCAAAAGATGGAGCGATAACATCTCTTAATCCGGCTTTTAAAAAATTCCTTGGATGGAATGCAGAGCACTGGCTGGGCAGATCCTTCACGGAAATCGTTCATCCGGAAGACCTTCCCGCCTCCCTGGAGACGTTTCATGATGCACTGCAAGGAAGAAAGACGCGAGCCCAGGAATTGAGGTGCCTGTCTCGCTCCGGCGAGTATCTGACTGCCGAGATCATAGGTGTTCCTCTGATTGAAAACGGAAAAATTATAGGCACACTTGGATTTGCCCGAAATATCACCGAACGCAAGCAAGCTCAGTCAGAATTGCGGAGGGCCAAGGAAGCAGCTGAGGCTTCGACCAAGGCAAAGTCTGAGTTTCTGGCCAATATGAGCCACGAGATCCGTACCCCCATGAATGCCGTCATCGGTATGACCGGGCTGCTTTTAGAGGCGGACCTGGCAGAGGAACAGCGCGATTATCTGGAGACCATTCGCAGCAGCGCAAACACGCTGTTAGCGCTCATCAATGACATCCTGGACCTGTCCAAGATCGAAGGGGGAAAAATGGAGCTGGAAAGCCAGCCATTCGATCTGAAAAAATGTGTGGAGAAGTCAATGGATCTGGTGGCCGCAAATGCTGCTGAGAAGGGTCTGGAGATCGTATGTATTTACAGGGAGAATTTGCCGGATATGGTAATAGGGGATGTTATAAGGCTGCGTCAGATTTTGGTCAATCTCCTGGGCAATGCGGTGAAGTTCACAGAAGATGGGGAGGTGGAGCTTTCGATTGGGTCTTTGGACATGGTAACTGGAAAGATTGAGCTTAAATTTTCAATCAGGGACACTGGAATCGGAATATCCAGGGATCGAATGGACAGGCTCTTTCTATCTTTCAGCCAGGTTGATTCTTCCACTACCAGACAATATGGAGGAACGGGCCTCGGCCTTGCCATAAGCAAACGATTTGTGGAAATGATGGGGGGAAGGATCTGGGCAGAGAGCGAACCGGGGAAGGGAAGCACCTTTCATTTCACCATAGTCGTGCAGCCATCAGCATCCGGAAAATCCAATCTAATGAATCCCGCACTCGTTGGAACGAGAGTTATCATCGTTTACAAGAACGACCTTGCCAGAAGCATGCTGGTAGATGCAGTGCGGTCCTGGGGGATGATTGCCGCCGTTGCCGCCAGCGCAAAAGCCGCCCGGGAAATTCTCGGCTCTGAGCCGGAGGCATTTGATTTTGTGATTCTGGATGCCGCACTGGATGATGATATCCGTTTCCTATCTCGAGAGGCCAAAGGAGGAAAGAATGCAAAGGCTCTTTCCGTGATATTCACTGCCATTGGCTGCGGCCTCTCTCGAGAGGTGCAGGTCGATAGTTGGCTGACCAAGCCGATCAAGCAAACCCAGCTACGCAACCTGATGGTGGAGCATCTCTCTTTGAAAATCTCTCCGAAAAGAGATGCTGAGACTATCAACGCCTCAGAACCCAAGAAAAGCGAGGTTGACAGGCACGATCTGCGCATCCTCGTTGCGGAAGACAATCCCGTGAACCAGAAGGTCGCTCTCAGCATGCTGAAACGCATCGGGTACAGGGCTGACGTAGCTATTAATGGCATTGAAGCTCTGAAGGCATTGGAGCGGCAGCACTATGATGTGGTGCTGATGGATGTCCAGATGCCGGAGATGGATGGATTTGAGGCGACGCGCCGCATTCGCAGCTCTGGAATCAAGACCCGCATAATAGCCATAACTGCCCATGCACTGAATGGCGACAGAGAAGCCTGTCTGTCTGAGGGGATGGACGGTTATATCAGCAAACCGATCCGAATGGATGAGCTGCAAGAGGCTCTGGAAAAGATCATATGAGTTTCGCTGATTCCATAGATTCCTGGAGAGATTTTTATATGCTGGCTGGGTCGGCCTCTGCCACCCTTGTCGGCCTGATCTTTGTCGCAGTTACATTGCATATTGATGTCATAGCCGAGGCGAAAAAGTCAAGCGATATACGAATGCTTGCCGAAGAGATCTTTATAAACTTCCTGATGA
>JAQVZT010000099.1 GCA_028708055.1 Methanothrix sp. | reverse complement strand
TGATGTTGATTGCTATATTCTTCCTGGCATCCTTCATCTTGCCGTCCTCTACCAGCTTCCTCCAATTGTAAACCACCAGGTCGGTTGCACCCCACTTTAGGGTTATATTGCCGAACTTGGTTAGACCTGGAAGTTTTCTCAAGGTTGGCAACTCATTTCCTTCCCGGTATTCTATAATATCGGTTGTGGTGTCGGGAACCGTTGCCTCACTGAATCCCCCCTGAACTATCCCATCTATCTCTACAAGGAACCTGAAGCTTCTGTATGGATCTTTTCTGTCTACCATCTAATCACCTCTTATCCGGCTATTGATGATCCTTTAGCTACTTGGGCAATGCGGAATATCACGAACTCAGCAGGTTTGACAGGCGCTACTCCGATGAGAACAATGAGCTTTCCGTTATCAATATCTTCCTGGGTCATAGTAGATCTGTCGCACTTTACGAAGAATGCCTCGTCCTGAGTGGCGCCCATGAGGGCCCCGCTTCGCCAGACTGTCATCAGGAATTGGTTGATTGTCTGCTTAACCCTGGCCCATAGCTTCTCATCGTTGGGCTCGAATACGACCCATTGGGTCCCCTCTTCGATGGACTTTTCCATATAGAGGAAGAGACGCCTGACGTTTACGTAGCGCCACAGAGGATCGGATGAGATCGTTCTTGCACCCCAGACTCTTATGCCTCTCCCAGGGAAGGCGCGGATGCAATTGATTCCTTTGGGATTCAGAACATCCTGCTGGCCTTTGGTAATTATGGTTCTCTTGCCTACTATTTTAGACATCTCCAAATCCAAGGCACCTCTCACAACCTCATTGGCAGGCGCCTTGTGTACCCCTCGCTCCGTATCGCTGCGGGCATAAATACCGCAGACATGTCCACTTGGAGGCATATCTATCTGCTGCTGGGATAGCGGGTCGAAAATGCTGATCCATGGATAGTAGATTGCCGCGTATTTTGAATCAAATAGAGATCTTTGGATTTGAATTTGATCGTTATCTGCTTGGCACTGGGAATCAAGAACTGCAAAACGATCTCCCATGATCTCACAGTGATTTATAAGCTTGCTCTGTATATTCTTGAAATCCGTCGATGATAATCCAGGGATCGCTACTATGCTTATTCCATCAATATTCTTAAGGGTGTGTAGTCCTGTTCTCTCCGTGGGCTCAAGATTATCCGTGCCCTCATAGACTGTATTCGCCTCCTTTGCATTATTAGGAATGCCATCTTCACCACCGCTCAGTATCCATCCTTCAGGATATTCCTTTGTGGGCAAGAGATCAACAATGTTTCCCGAGGCCGCTTTTTCAGCCGTTATTAATCCCGAGGACTCGATCATGGTTTCAAAGTATCTGCTGTGCGTTTTCTCCAAGGAGAGTGATCTGTATACCTCTTCGTAGTCATCAAAATGCAGGATGAGATTGAACTCAGAGGTGTTAATCGGAGCTCCTTCTGATAACTGACTGTTTAAGACATTTGAAATTATTACCGTGGGATTGTCTGAATTGATTACCTTATCGACCAAAACGTGATCGCCATTTGGAAGAATGAGACGGGTTCCAGCTTCTATTCCAACAACGGTTTCCAATTCAAGATAATTTTGACCTGCTGATGCGACGTTGCTCAGCTTTGTCTTTAGGATCGAGCTGCGATCAATATCCGTATCTATCTCGATTCTGATCCGATTTCCCCACGTGCCTTCGTTCTTGGCCGTAATGTCTATCGCCGCGACAAGCTTCTGAATCTCACTTTTCGCATTGTGGCTAAACTCCAATTTTTTGGATATCTGGATTCTTGGGTCCTGTTCTATAGAGGCAACAATAAAATAATTGCTTGCGTCTACCTTCACCACATCATATTGAGCAATTTCTGTCGCATAATCTATCAGAATCTGCTGTTGAATACTGTCGGCAATTATTGTGATGTTCCCCTCTGGCGGCGTCGGTTCCACTAGTGTCTTTATTGATGTTCCGGCATTATGGTCCTTTGCCAAAGGATTATTCAGTGTAATTGTCTTGTAAGTTTGACTGTTGCTGTCCTTATCAACATCGCTAATACCACATATCTCGGAATTAGCTGGATTGGCATCAATTATCAGCAACATTGTTCCGTTTGCCAAATCATCCGAAATTTTGTTCAATACAATTGTCTTGTCTCCCGAATTCGCATTAGATTCAATCTGGTACTCTCCTTCTTGAGTCATTTTTGTGATAATGCTTTCTGCTTTCAGATTAAGTGGGAGGGAGGTGTTGAGGTTTAGGGCCTTTGCTATAGCCAATAGCTTAAAGAACTCATTGCGGGGCTGTCCTTTGAGCACCAGCTCATCATCTATTTTCAATCCGGCGGCACTTTGAATACTCAGCCATATATCACCTATATCCGCCACCGAAGAAAGCTGGGTTATTGCCCCTGAAATATCCGGCAGGAAGCCTGATGCTATATTCGCGGGCAATTTATTTAGCTTTTTATCATTATTAGTTTTGTTGGCAACCCTTGTAATATACGCCCTTTGTCCCCCATTAGAAAAGAAGCCCTCCACTGCGAGAGGCAGGTACCTGTAATCCCCAAAATCGCTACTCAAATAGCCTCCAAAGGTCCTCTGGTACTCTGCAAAGCTGGTAACTAAAGTGGGCTTGTTCAAGGGCCCTCTCTCTGTCATGCCTACAAAGCCTACCGTGCTGGTGCTTACGCCTTCAATAGGCTTTGCCCCGATTTCGATCTCTTCTACATATACACCCGGCGACAAATATTCTGGCATATACAACCTCCTGATAACAGGTCCGAATTACAGGATAATATTAATATAATTAGTTTTGCAGGTCTCGATCGGAGGAATTGTCAGATCTCTGGCCAATCCATTGACTTCAATGTGGATTGATAGCACCTCGCTATCCCCCGCTCCTCTGACAAAATATGTGATTTTATCTGGCGCAATTGTGCTATCTGCCTTCCTATCCTCCGCTTTCAGCACTCCAAAATAGAGTACAAACTCCCCTTTCTCCGTGGTAAATGTCTGAAACTTTCTGGAAAACGTATTATAACTCAGAATGGCATTGGCAACCGGATTCATGCTGCTGTCTCTCAGAAAACCTCTGACCAGAGTTTCTCTTTCTGGGAATGGATACGATGGAATGGGTATTAAGGTTACTGGTACTGGAATATTCAAGGGGATGCTGTGAAGATGTATCTGTGTCGAATTTAGGAAATAGTATTCGGAATCGGTCAATGCGGTATATTCTCCGATGGGCAAATTCAAATAGACATAATATTGACTCGGATTTACTATGGGCGTCTCATTGCGTCCTTCTAGATGCTGTTTTATCTTGCCGATCGGGCCTGAACCGGAATAGTCATCTTTGAGGAGAACCGGGAAAGAAAGCCTTGAGATTCTCTTCTTTATCTGAATCTTGTTATTCGCTTCCATTGTCCTACCTCCCAAAGATGATTTCCTGTCTAGACCTCTCTTACCCTGTGGCTAGTGCTCTCGACACGGGAGTCTATTCTCACCGGCGTAACCTCATAATATACGGAGAGTCTATACGGCTTGGATTTGGATAGCATAATCCATATTTTATTTATCTCGTCAAGAGTCAGCGGATTGAATATGAGGTTTAGTGATTCGCCGTCCAGGTTTGTATAATAGAGGGCTGGCCCTCTCAGTACCGGATTATTATTAAATATTTCTATAACTTTTCCTATTACTATATTATCTGTCTTGGCACTGCCCGTATTGGCTGTAATCAGATAAAACAGGTTCAAAGATATCGGAGGCCGTTTTGCGGTATCCGCATCGACCACCGACATGCCCTGGTTCTTCTGATAGGTATCCTCGGTGACCTGATAGAGAAACACAGAAAGAAATTGATCATTTGTGAGATCTTCCGGCGATGACTGGGTTATCTGTGTCGATGAAGTGATGATCTTGCCAAACTGCTCGTTTTCATCAATGCTATCTTCCAGAAGCCTCACCAATACTTCACCCACATCGGATACTGCCTCATAGTTGCTCATATCATTCTCGCCTTCTTTAATTGCCGATAGGAGCCGATGTCAACGCTCTAATGCCGGCCTTAATGGATTGCTGCTCGATTTTCTCAGAATTCATATGTAGTATTCTTGGGGTAGTAGGCTGAATATGATCATTTCATGCTAATAGGCGAATGATTATACGACTGAATTATGTCCTGTCGTATGATTTTCTTCAAAAAAAACCGCAGGCTATTCAAGGAGTTTCATTGCCCAAGTGCTCGCTCCTATTGAATCCTACAGAATGAAATACCTTACTTGAATAAGTTTTTCTCTGAGGTAGTATATAGTCGTTTTGATCAAACATGTGAACTGCTGCTTTCCGAAGGGCGCTGCTTCCCGTGTCATCTCCAAAACTTGCATCACGGATATGTGATGGGCTCTATTGGCGCTCGGACTGTTCTATACATCGATTAATATGTTTCTAGAAGCGTTATAGTCTCTATCACATGAGAATTCGCAGTAAGAGCATTCATGTGCCCATGCCGGCAGATCTTTCGTTGCGATGCTTTCCACAAGCAGAGCACCTTTGAGGTATTCAGTCGGGAATATATCCTATTTTTATTTCCAGCCAATGGGAAATGCTAAGGCGAAAATATTTTGGCTACGAATCAATCAAAAAATATATATGTTATCGCCAGCCAACAGTACGCTAACAGAATGAAATCGATTTCGAATCCTAGATGAGAGAGATGATAAATTATGTTTAATATATTCACAGAGGAAATTAAAAATACTCGCTTTATTTTGACGGTGATGGCTGTAAGTCTCCTGGCACTTTTCGGAATTGCGATCATAGCTATAATTGTTTACAGACCAGACATCAAGATCTCTGAAGGATTGCTCGGCTTGCTGACAACGATCCTAGGAGCTGTAATCGCAATTGTCTCTGTTGCCTATAATTCCCACTTCAAAGCTCAGGAGCGAGCCGCAATCGTCAGGGAGGCTCAGGTGTCCAGAGAGGATAGTTGTGGAGACATTGAGGTCACTTTGGGCAACACAGAGGTAGATAGAGCTGCGACGGTAAATCCAAAGACGGAAGATAGTTGAAGCTAGAGCAACAAATGAATTGATCTGCAAAGATGCTGCATCTTTCCCGGCGGTGGCGAGATGGCTGCACCAGCTCGATGGCAGAGGGATATGCCCCCTGGCTCTGCTCCTCATTTTTCTTTTGCTTTTCCCCACGCTTTTTCCACCAGCCCCCAGCCACGATCCAGGACGTAGCTCTGCAGGATCTCCTGGACCATCAGCATGAACTGCTCCTGTGTCAGGTTAAGCTGTGCGGCAAGCCTTTCCACCAGTGGCTCGACGTTCTTCACATCATCGCTCTTGATGCTCCTCAGAACCACGGCAGCCAGGGCCATGAGCCGTAGGCCTTCTTGCATCTTATCCTGCTGGACGGCCAGAGCGCCGAGCTGGAATAGGGCTCCAGCTTCCGCAGGCTTATCCCCAAGATCCTGGTTGATCCTCAGGGCATCTTGGAAGCTCTCTGCAGCTTTTTCTTTCTCGCCGGCCTGAGAATGAATCATGCCCAGGCTATGCAGGATAGCGGCTTGGCCAGCCCGATCGCCCATCTCTGCAAATAGCGGCAGAGCCTCGCCAAATTCCGCTCCTGCTGCCGAATATTCACCCTTCTCCAGATCGAGGCTGGCCAGGTTGAAGAGAGAAAATGCTGCGCCTTTGCGGTCTCCGCCTTCAAGCAGCCGCTCCTTCGATGTTGCCAACCACTGGCGCGCCCGATCGTAATCATGCCGCAGCATTTCAAGGCGGGCCATCTCCTGAAGAGTTGCCGCTTCGCCTCTGATGTCACCCAGGCTCCTCATCACCTCTGCGATCTTCTGCAGCTTCTCTAAGGCGGCATCATTTTCTCCCTTCAGCATGTCAATGGTGGCCAGGCGGCTCATGCTGGCAGCCTCTCCCGACTGATCGCCTGCGGCACGATAGGCGTCGGTCGACTTTTCCAGGCTCTCTCTGGCCAGATCATGCTTTTCCTGGTGCATGAGTGCCGTGCCCAGACCATAATAGGCGTCTGCATCCGGCGCGATCTGCAGGGCCTGCTCATAGCACTTTGCCGCCTTTCTGTACTCACCCTGATCCAGATGGGCTCTGGCGATCCAGGCCATGGGCGCAGCAGACGGCATATTCCGGTCCAATAGCTCCTGGTTGAGCCTTATGATCTCCGAGTAGTAGCCATGCCTTTTCAGGTAGCCGCTGATGCGAGCCGTGACTGCGATGGCATTATCCGCATCCTTGGCTGCCAGATAGTGGCCACGAGCCTCCAGCATGCAGTCCAGGCGGTTGAGGCCGATCTCGCTGCTGCGTCCCGCATCGGCCAGTGACCTGAGAAAATTGCCTGCTGACTTCTGGGCGGCACGTTGTTCCTCGGGGCTCAATTTTGCCAGAAGCGAGATATGAAGGAAAGAAGGCACAGTCCACAGATTGCCGTTGGCTGCAGCCAGGTGCAGCTCCTGCCAGGCTCTGGCGTTGGCAGCGGCCTGCTCTTCCGGAAGGCCGCATACGGCAGCAAGCCCTGCCTGGTTTATGGCAATGCAATAGGCTGCCGCCTGACAAAGGGCATGGGCAGAAGAAGAGCTGAGACGAGCGATAAGCCTGCTCAGCGGGTCCTCGCCAGCGGCCAGATCTGCCGTCTCCAGAGCTTTTGCCGTCATGGCCAGACGGGCGGGAAGGCCCTGCTCGGAGAGATGGTGGCCTGCCAGAGCGGAATAGGTGATCTCGGCTCTTTTATAGCGATCGGCAATCATCCTGTCCTGGAGAAGATATCTTATGAATGCAGCCTGGCCCAATCCCTCAAGCTTGCAGTGAGCTGCGCGCGCGGGCAGTGTCAGGGCGTCACCCGGCATTTTCTCGCAGGTGATGATCAGCCGGCCTGAAAGAGTGCCTCTCAGCATCTGCATGTAAAGCTCGCCCAGATTGGGATCGGAAATCCTGCCGCTCTTGCTATCGAGAGCCAGGTCGTCCCAGACCATCAGGATGCGGGCGCTTTTCATTGTTTCTAAGAGGATGTTTTGCCGATCACGAATGGACCTTCCTGGATCCTTGAGAATTCCTGCCAGAGCCCCGTCGCCTTTTGAGCTGAAAAATGCTGCTGCTGCTTCGATAACGCGAGCGGAGCTTATGCGGCTGTTCGGCGAGCCGTAAACGGCCAGAATGTTGTAGCCTTCCGCCACCAGCTGCCGGGCGAAGTAAGTAGCCAGAGCGCTCTTACCGCTGCCCACCTGGCCGGTGATGATTGCAGTCTGCGTCCTGCCGTCCAGAAGGGCGGAAGAAAGCTGCTGAATTTCTCGTCTTCGGTCCACAAAACAATCCACATCTCCTTCCGGCAGTCCTGGCAGAGAAAGCAGCTTTCCGCAGATCGCAGCAGCCGGCGCCCTCTCTCGGGAGCTGTAGATCTCGGGCAGATCAGAGATTGAGTACCTGGCAGGAGCAGCTACCAGAGCCTGATCTGAGGACGGTGCAGCTGCCGCCTCCCGGCGCACGGCGAGAATCGCTTCGTCCATTGATTGGCCTTTTGCCAGGGACTGGTACAACGGCCTGCCGGCAGAGGTCGGCGCATTCCAGGCCACTGCCAGAGGAATGTTTTCTGCCAGCTTCCGGCTGAGGAGGTGAATTGCTTGCGGATTCTCGCTCTGCCTGCCGGAGAGGATTATGCCCACTGTCCCGCAGTCCTTAAGAGCGTCAGCCAGATCTTCTGCTTTTAGAAGAGCGGTGCGGCCCGACGTACCAGGCATGGATAGTACGGGCGCGCCTCCGGAGAGCTTTGCCTGGCAGGCGAGAGCTACCAGGTGAGGCCGGAAGGCGGCAGCCTTCTCTTTCAGCTCCTCTATGGTTCCTTCTTCGCAGACGGCGAGATCAGTGTCCAGTCCCTCTGAGATCCTTTCCATGGCCTGCTCTTCAGCTTCGTAATCCAGAGGCTCTGCTGCCAGAAAGAGCACCCGCAAAGGACCGGGCGCAGGCTGGCCGGCAGCAGTCGCAAGCCTGCTCTCGGTTCCTGGAAGGCGGATGATACTGAACTCAGCATCTGTGCCTGCGGCGGCGGGCCTTTCAGAAAAAGATAGCATCTCCCAGGGAAGCTGGAGAACTTCCGGTATGGGCGAGACAACCGTCAGGCGGCCAGCAGAAGAGATCGAGGCCGCAAGATTCTTGTCATCTGCCTTAAAAAAGAGCTGATAGATCATATTGCCAAGTATGGGAAGATAGTCCTTTGCAGCTGTGGCGGCAGCATCTTTCTGGAGCGTGAAGTACTGAGAGACCATCTCCTGCACCTGTTGAGTCTGAACGGGGGTGATAGTCCTTTCTGCAAGGATAGTCCCATCCACTGCAATCTTATAGGCATAGGTCCTGGCCACGGCAGTTCCTGCCTCCGTGACTGTGATCGTGATATCTTGCATAGCCATCTCCTTCGGATTATCCTCTCTCATTTGCTTTTCAAATATTTGCTGTTCAATATCCTTTAGTTTTAATTATTGTTGCTTGATTGCGGGCTTCTCGG
>JAQVZT010000098.1 GCA_028708055.1 Methanothrix sp. | reverse complement strand
GGATGTTATCGGGCACGGGATTCTCATGGAACTTTATGGTCTTCTCGGCTTCGAAGGTTCCGGTGAACATCTCGTGGGCTTTGATATCCTTGTAGAATATCTTATGCCACTTGGCATCGGTGCCCCAGGTACCATTGAAGGAGTTCTTGGTCTCCAGGCCTATGAGATGGGACGGTACATAGATCTCATTGCTGGCTGTCATCAGCTCCTCGACTTCGCTGGTATCTCTTCCTGCCTCTTTGAGCTTCTTAATCAGGTTCTCCGGGCTGACGTTTCCAGCCGGTTGATAAGGCGTTGTCGAGGCAAAGAATGCAGTCTCATCCTTTTCCATCTCGTTTACGGAGAACATCTCCTGAACATCGGCGCCTATGCCGCCATAGAATGCCTTGGAATGCAGGTACTTGCCGCCTGTCAGGGGCGTATCGCCTGCATATGTCATCTTGGTGGTCTCATAGAGGTTCAATCCAGACTCATTGCCGCCATTAACTGAGGACACATTCCTCTTAAGCTTCTCAGCGTCCTGCGAATAAGCGTGCTCAGAGTCAAGCTCCACGGCTCCGTCGCCTGCCATGGTGTTGTAGTACTCAAGTGCGATCTTCTTGTCGATTACCGATGTGCTGACATCGATAACTCCAGTTCCTGCCACTTTTTGCGCTTCACAGAACTGCTCATACTGCACTGGCGGGACCAGTGGTGGATTAGCTAGCACGATGCCGCAACCTGCCATAAGGGCAATTGCAAGCATGAATGCTACTACTATTACTCCCTTCATTTTTCTTTTCGCCCCCTTTTTCTTTAAGCGAATAATTTAAGCTATTTCGCCAAATAAGCGAGATTTAGCTTTTTACCAATCTCTTACTTTTATATTATATAAATTTATCCTTCAAAACACTCTAGAAAATTCAGATATCCTCTGATCAGATAATTATCCTGCTGAAACATAGCATGATAAGTATAGTACATTTGATATACTATAATAAATAAATGCATATCCATAGATTCATCTCACTGGAAATCAATGCAATCAAATACAACAAGTAGCAATGAATCTCTTATGTCCTCCTTCCTGGAGCACCCTCATCTATTGCCACAGACTGTGGAGAAGCGGCTCTTCCAGCTGGATCTGGCCGCGGCGGCTCTGCACTCCTCCAGCCTGATAGTCGTGCCTACGGGCCTTGGCAAAACTGTGATTGCTCTGATGGTGATTCTGGCTCGAATGGAACGGGGCAGGATTCTGTTTCTGGCCCCTACCAAGCCGCTGGTGGAGCAGCATGCATCATTCCTGCGGCGCGTGCTCAAAGACGGAGATATGGTCAGCATGATGACCGGAGAGAGCCCTCCGGAAAAGAGGATCGACGCATGGGGGCAGAGCAGAATAGTAGTCTCCACGCCACAGGTAATCGAAAACGATCTTCTCTCCCGAAGGATCGATCTTGAGGATGTTTCCCTGGTGATATTCGATGAGGCGCACCGGGCGGTGGGAAACTATGCTTATGTCTACATCGCCGAACGCTATCGTCGCGAGGGAAAAGATCCTCTGGTCCTGGGAATTACGGCAAGTCCAGGCAGCCAGAGCGATAAGATCGCCGAGATCTGCACCAACCTGGGAGTTGAGGCCATCCATACCCGCACTGAGAAGGACCCTGATGTCGCGCCGTTTGTTCATGATCGGGAGATCGAATGGGTAAAGCTCACCGTTCCCAAAGAGCTTTTGGGAATCCGCACGGGCATAGAGGAGATTCTCACCGCCAGAATAGATGACCTGAACCTTCTGGGGATCAGTCCTGCCAAAATAGATGCCAGGTCATCCAAAAAAGAGCTTCTCGGCTTGCAGGCAGCTCTCATGTCCTCGGCCAGGAGCAAGGCCAACAAATCAACATTTGTGGCCATATCCCTCATGGCGGAGATCCTCAAGTTGCATCATGCCGTGGAGCTTGCCGAAACGCAGGGACCGGATGCGCTGGCCAGATATTTTCAGCGGCTGGATGGTGAAGCGCTCTCTCGAAGCGGATCCAAAGCCTCCCGCAGAATAATGCAGGACCCCGGCTTCAGGCAGATTGTGCAAACCCTGGAGAGCCTGAAGGTGGAGCATCCCAAGCCTGCCGCGGTCTTGAGAATATTGAAGGAGCAGATTGCCCAGAAGCCGCAGTCCCGCATCATGGTCTTTACCAACTACCGGGATACTGCCAGTTCGCTCCTCAAGTTCCTGAAGCCGGAGCCATCCATCCGAGCGGTGCGATTTGTGGGTCAGTCCAGCCGTGATAATGACGAAGGGCTCAGCCAGAGAAAGCAGGCCGAGATCTTGCAGAAGTTTCGGGAAGGCGACTATAACGTCCTCATCGCAACCTCTGTAGGAGAGGAAGGTATCGATATTCCTGCCACCGATCTGGTCATATTTTATGAGCCGGTGCCCTCAGAGATTCGCAGCATTCAGCGCAAGGGAAGGACCGGCAGGGCGAGGGCTGGCAGAGTAGTAGTATTGATGGCCAAGGGCACGCGCGATGAGGCATACTACTGGATATCCGACCGCAAGGAAAAGACAATGAACCGGCAGATTCGCGACCTGAGCGGTCCGGGACAGGATCTGCCGCAAAAAGAGCCGTCGCCCAGGCAACTGCAGATAACTGAGGCTTCAGCCCGGCCTGCAGGAATGGCAGAGAAAGGACTGCCAGAGAGATGCCCGCCAGAAAAAGGCCTGCTGGATGAATACAGTGAGAGCGGTGACAAAGAGAAGGATGATGTAGATAAGGGTTCCAGAGGAGTGGAGCCAGGCAGGCCAGCCGGCAAGATCGTGGTGGACTATCGGGAAAGAGAGATGGCAAAGCTCCTGGAGTCGGAGGGCATTGATGTTGTCGTCCAGAATCTGGAGGTGGCAGACTACGTGATCAGCGATAGAGTAGCAGTCGAGCGCAAGACCGCCCAGGATTTTGTATCTTCAATCATCGATCCCCAGAGAAATCTGTTCCGCCAGATAGCAGATCTTACCAGAACCTATGATCGGCCGGTGTTGATCCTGGAGGGCAAAGATCTCTACACCACGCAGATGAATGCCGCATCCATTCGCGGTGCCATGATCTCAGTGGCGGTAGATTATGGTGTGCCCATCATTCCCACGGAAGACCAGGCGGAAACGGCAGAGGTTATCGCCCAGCTGGCTCGCAGAGAGAGGCGAGAGGGGCGTGAGCCCAAGGTGCACGGACACAAGACTGCAAGAACGCTAAAGGAGCAGCAGGAGTACCTGGTATCTGCCATTTCCAGCGTCGGTCCGGCAGTGGCCAGAAATCTTCTCAGTCACTTCGGGTCTGTGGAGAAGATCATGACTGCTTCATCAGAGCAGCTGCAAGAGGTGGAACTGGTGGGCCCGAAGATTGCACAGCGCATCCGCGAGCTGGTGGGCAGTGAGTACAAGGGATAAAGAGCCTGGAGTGTCCAGGGGACCCCGGAGAGAAAATGTCATTGCATCTGAAGCGCGGCGAGGATCATCCTCTCCAGATCCTCCTGCGGATAATTGCCCACCTGATCGGCTACGAGAGTGCCATTCCTGAAAATGAGCAGTGTTGGAGTTCTCGATATGCGATACCTGGCCATAGAAATTGGATTGCGATCGATGCAGAGCTTCGCGAATACGATCCTGCCTTTATAATCCTCTGCCATCCGGTCGATATTTGGGTCCATGAGCTTGCAGGGAGGGCAGCCAATCTCCCAGCAGTCTATGACGAGATCCGGATAGCTCATGATTGCCTCGTCTATGCCATCGTCGTTCAGGATGATAGGTGCATCTGGATAGATCTGCTCCGGGACCGAACCGTTGCCATCCGCTTGCTCTTGGGGGGCTGCCCGGCAGTCTCCTATCATGGCCAGAGTCAGCAGGCAGAGGATCGCAAGGGCCAAAATTGTCGATTTTCCTGTTTTTCCCGTAATTGAGGTCATCATCATCCGCATTATCTCCCATCAAAATACAAGTACATATCTTTAAGACCCAAGCTTTTGCATGCCATTAGCAGCCAAACCCGGCTCAAATGGATAGACCGAAAGGTATATCAAATAATCATCCCATTAACAAAACGCTGCATATCGTCTAGTCAATCGAGTTTGATGGGATGCTTTGTAGTAGGGTCGATTCTTGGAATCGATGCCAAAGGTAAGTGAATTAAAATGGAAAGATACGGAAGCGGCAATAGAGGCGGGTTTAACCGCGGACCAAGAGAGATGCACGATGCAACCTGCGCTGAGTGCGGAAAGACATGTCAAGTTCCCTTCAAGCCCGATGGCTCCAGGCCGGTGTACTGCAGCGATTGCTATCAGAAGCACAGGCCAGCCAGACCACCCAGAAGATACTGATTGTTCAATGGGTATAAAATGGGTCCGGGTTGACTAATAAACCCTGCAGACCATTTTTTTCAAGATCATAGCAGATTGAACCTAAACAGCATCAATTCCCTTGATGCTCACCATCTCGTCCTCTGAGCACATCAGCACTCCCGAATGAGACTTCTGAATCATAGAGAAGCTCCGGCAGGATTCGCACCGCCTCCATTGCCTCCGGCCTTCTGCCGCGGCAGCGAAGGCGGCGTGTCAGCGCGGGTGCCGGTGTCCTCAGGCGCAGACAGGCATTGCAGCAGGCGCACCGGCCCGACAGGGTGCAGGGTGACTATATCCTACTGGTCTCACGACACGTTCCGCAAAATGGGTGATTGGGCAGCCCAAAAGCCGGAGGCAGGAGATCTCGCCCTCTTTAGGCGCGCCTCGGAAATCAAACTGCGCGCGGCCACCCCACCCTAAAGGGATGGGGTATGCTTCGGGCCGCGCGCTTCGTTTAGACGAAATCCAGAAACGATGAAATCATAGGTTCATTTGATTCAGGACCTGAATAATTGCGAATCTGGATCAGATTTCCAGAGAACCCTGATAATCAATCTCAGGAAATTGAAATCCGGGCGAGGGTTCACTTCATCCCCACCCTAAAGGATGGGGAATTCGTGACCCTCCGCGCCCCCATTGTATTAAATATTTATAACATAATCTTATATCTACCACACCTTCAGATCTATCCCCTCGATCCTCACCATCTCGCCCTCGGAGTGCACCACCACTCCCGAGTGCACCTTCTGCATCATGCAGTGCTCTGGCAGGAATCGAACCGTCTCCCCGACCTCCGGCCTTCTGCCTCTGCTCACCGTCCCCTCAAAGGCAGTCACGAGGCAGATGCCGATGTCCTCGGGCGCAGGAAGGCCCTGCAAGAGATGCACCGGCCCGACCAGGTGCACAGTGACTATCCCCTGCCAGCTCTTGAGAACCCTGGCAAAATGGGTGATTGGACAGCCCAGAGGCCGGTAGCGGAAGATGTCGCCCTCTTTCAGCCTTGCATCCGGATTGAAGGGGTGCAGGTCCTCCCGGCAGGAGGGCTCGCCTCGCAGCGGAGCCAGGGCAAAGTCCGCCCGCAGCCCGTCCAGAACGCCGATGATCTCCTCGCTCTTCTCCGAGCTGGCCAAAAGGGCAGCGATCTGCTCGGCCCTGCCTCGGAATCTCTCCTGCCTGAGAATCGGACACCTCTCCAGCCCAGCCACGTCAACCAGCTTGGCGGCAAACTCCCGGCAGCTACCAAGGCCGCACTCCCCGCAATTGTATCCCGGCAGGAGCTTTTCGATCTGCTTCATCCTTTCTTCCTCGCTCTCTCTTCCTCACTCGCCGGTGTACTCCATGAATCCGTCCAGGTGGCGCAGCACACCCCGGTGATGCTCCCTGGCAATGCGCAGCTCCCCGGTGCAGAGGGTGCAGATAGCCAGAGGAGGGTTGTGCCGCAGGACCATCTCTCCTTCGATATCCGGCCAGCCGGCCATGAGCTGAGCCAGCTCTGCCGAGCCCTTGCCTGACAGCCCGTTGGCCTCGATGATCCGGCATCCAGGATTTGCCTCCAGGATCCGTTCCCTGAAGACCTCCCTCTCCGCCTGGGAGACCAGATCTCCCTTGGTCATGACCGCAGCATCGGCAGTGGTGAGCAGCGGCCCGACCTTGAGGGGGCTGTTGGGCCCGGTAGTGACATCGATCACGCAGATGGCCAGAGCCCTGTCGGGGTAGGGGGCGCAGCGCAGGCATAGCCCGGCAGTCTCATTGAGCAGGATGTCCGCCCCCTGGGCAGCAGCCCAATCCAGCATCTCGTCGAAGTTGTAGATGGCATAGTGATCCGGGCACATGTCCTTGGCCAGGCCCACTGCAACGGGAACCTGCAGGCGCCTGAACCGCAGGTCATCCTCAGTCCACATGCAGTCGATCTTGACCAGAGCAGGATTGTGTCCCGCCCGGAGCAGATCCTTTACAGCATGCATGAGCACCGAGGTCTTGCCGGACCCGGGCGTTCCGGCGACCACCACCATCTTCAAGCCACTACCTCGCCCTGGCGAATGGTCTCGCGCAGCGCAGTCAGCCAGCCGTCCATCTTTTCCACATCCCGGAAGACCCTCTGCTCATCCTCATTGGTGCTTATCACCTTGGTCATGTTGCCGTTCTTCATCACAATGCGGCGGGAGGCCATGAGGGCAAGCATTGGATCATGAGTTACCACCACCACGATCTTTCCTTCCCCTGCCAGAAGGCGAAGCGCTTCCTGCTTCTTGATCCCGGCATTTTCAATCTCATCGATGAGAACAATTGGCGAGTCGCTGATGACTGCGATATCGGCAACCATCAGAGCCCTCGATTGGCCGCCGCTGAGAATGGTGAGCTGAAAGGCGGGATTGACCGGCTCTCCGGTCAGTGTATTTGCCAGGGCTATGACCTTCTCTGCCAGCAGAGGGTCTTTTCCCCTGGATTTGGCATGCATCCGCAGAAACTCGCCCACTGTCATGTCTGCCAGAAAGTGCATATTCTGGGAGAGCTGGGCTACCAGCTTCTTTCTGGGATTGCTGCGCAGCTCAGCAGCCGGCGGCTGGTTGTTGATGAAAATTCTCCTGCCGGAAGGGGTGTCGCCAAAGGCGAACTGCTCAATATCGGCGATGAGAGTGCTCTTGCCTGAGCCTGTGGGTCCTACTATTCCTATTATCTCGCCGGGAGCGATCTCTATCTCGGATACGCCATCGGGACGGCCTTCCTTGTCTACGCCGCCTTTGATTGTTAGCGTCAGGGGCGTGGCCTCGGATTTGACCTCATTCATCATCATCATCTTTTGCCCTCTAAAAATTCTGCCGCCTGCTCCCAGCTGGAGACGGTCTTTTGCGGCCTGATCATTTGCAAGCTGTGATCCTCTATCATTCGGGAGACGCCTCCGCCGGTGATATTGAGAAGAACAGTCTCATTGCGCTGGACGCTTCCGGCCCTTATCGCCTGCTCCAGCGCCGCGACTGCTATTGCCGGAGCATTGAGAATGTCTATCTCCTCAGACTGCTCGAAGAGCTTTCTGGCAGCTGCTGCCTGCGAGTTTGTTATGCCGTAGACCTCGCCGCCGGTGTCCAGCAGCGCGTCCTTTACCCCCCCTGGAATCCCGTAGGGAGGCTTGCGGTTAAAGAGAACATCATCGAACATGTCATTGCAGACGGGCTCGGGCTCTTTTCCCTTCCAGGCATAGTAAATGGGCGCATTGGGAAGATTCTGGGCCAAATGCAGCCTGCAAAGGACGGAGCCGAAGCGGCCGTCCGCCCTGAGACGAAGGGCTGCCTCCCAGGCTGCTATGCCGCCTGTGCCGCTTCCTACCGCCTGGAAGTAGTGCCTGGGGATCTGGTCCAGGGTGAGGGCGGCGTCGAGCATCACTGTTCCCATCCCGTCCCGCCGGGCAATGTTTCTCGCTCCCCCCTCGGGAGCGAAGCCTGGAAGGGATTGAACCTTTTCTGCGATTGAAATCGCATCATAGTAATCGCCTTTCACAGCGATCAGCGTCACCGAATCGGTGCCTGCACCTTTGCCTTTTCCTCCGGATTCGACAGAGGAAAGAGCAGTCCACATCCTTTCCAGGGCTCCTTCCGGCACAAATAGAACCAGAGGCTGGCCGGTGATCAGGGAGACGTGGGCAAATGCGCGAGAGGTATTGCCTGCTGAAGCCACTACCAGCGTGGGATGGTCTCCTCTTTCCAACAGCCTCTGCATGGTGGGCGCAGCCTCCAGATCCTTGAAGCTGCATGTGGGATTCTTCGCCTTCCGCTCCGGCCAGTAGCCATTAAAGCTAATGTAGAGGTTTTCGAGGCCCAATTCCCTGGCTAGGCCAAGGCTCTTGTAGGTCACGGGTGCTCCTTCTGCCCCGATGATCGTTCCCCGGACCGGAAGCCAGTCCAAAAATCGCCAGATGCCTGGCAGGCTCCTGGGCTGGATTTGTCTGGCCAGGTAATCGGCACGCAGAAGCGAGCTATCATGGGGACAGCTCAGGGAATAAGCAGGTTGTACTGATCCGTCGCTCACACATCGGAGCAGATATTCGCCCATAGAGGCAACGTCTCCAAATGGAGAATATAACATTTTCTATTTTGAGACAAAAAGTGTCCCATTTGTGAAAATCAAGAATCTCTGGAATACTATTGGCCCAAATGCTGGCCGTCCAGGATATTAATGTTTTGCCGGAGGGGTCATCATTCTACCCAAAAGTAGAAATAATTGGTTCACGTTATCCAACAATATGCCAAATGTGGAACGGGTGATGCGGGCCGCCTTCCAGTCAGATGAGAGGCTGCGAGAGACCCTCAGGGAGGTTTTCAGGGAGCTGGGGCTTTCCGCCCGTGAGTTTTC
>JAQVZT010000097.1 GCA_028708055.1 Methanothrix sp. | reverse complement strand
CTGCCGCGCCTCACATCGGCATTGTCCATGATGTCATCATGAATGAGAGTGAAGTTATGAATCAGCTCAATGGATACAGCAGCCGAGGCAAGCGCAGCCGCGTCTCCGCCGGCAGCCTCGCCCGCCAGCAGCAGCATAGATGGCCGCAGCCTCTTTCCTCCCGCATCCACCAGATGCCTGCCGGCTTCGTAGAGGGGACGGGGATGCACTACCGGCAGGAGACTATCGATGGCTCCCGTGACCAGATCAGCTCGCGCCTGCAGCTCCCGGTCCAGCTCTTTAGCAATCTTTTTCGTCAATCTCGCTCTCCTCCTTGATTTGCCTGATTTGCCAACTTGATTCGCTTAATCGATCACAAGCTCCTGGCCGTTCCTCACCAGATGGAAGTTGGAACCCAGCGAGTACCCAGTCTCCTCTGCCATCATGAGATAATTGCTGTGGGTGACCAGATTTCCGTGGCTGGGTATGACGTGCTCCGGCTGAATCATCCTCAGAAGCTCCCAGTGATCTTCCCGGCAGGCATGCCCGGATACATGCACATTATCGTAAATCCTGGCGCCACGCATCTTCAGCTTGGTGACAACCGTGTGCCTGTTCGACTCATTGAGCGGCTGAGGAATAATTCCCGCGGAGAAGATGACCTTATCGCCGGATTCTACGTTATAGTCGGTCTCGCCATTGGCCACCCGGCTCAGGATGGCTCCCGGCTCGCCCTGGTGTCCGGTCATTATGGGCAGATACTTGTCCTTACCCTCGGTCATCATCCTCTTCAGGGCTTTGTCAACTGATTTGCGCCTTCCAAAGACGGTCACATCTCCCTGACCCGCGTAGCCCGTTCTCATGGCCGTTCCCCAGTACTTCTCCATGGAGCGGCCCAGAAGTACGGGCTTGCGTCCCATCTTATGGGCGGCCTCAATTATTGCTCTTATGCGGGCAATGTGGGACGAGAATGTGGTGACCATTATTCCGGACTTGGACTCCTCAGTGCCGAGCAGCACATCCCAGACCAGGTCCTTGGCGATCTTCTCGGATGGCGTCTTTCCGGAGATGGCGGCGTTGGTGGTCTCGGTAATGAGAGCCAGCACACCTTGCTTTCCGAGGGACCGCAGCCGGGCGAAGTCTGGCGGTTCGCCCAGAGTCGGAGACCGGTCTATCTTGAAATCATTGGCATAAATTATGATCCCCTTGGGCGTATGAATGGCCGCAAAGACGCAGTCCACTATGCTGTGCTGCACACGAATGAATTCGAGTTCGATATCTTCCGTCACGGGAAAGCGTTCTCCCGCTTTCATCACATTCAGGGGATTTTTTACCCCGAAGATCTTCTCTGACTTGATCTCCTGACTGATGAGATCAGCCGTGAACGGTGAGGCAATGATCGGAGCATGATACTTGTGGGCCAGCTTGGAGATGGCACCGATATGGTCCAGATGACCGTGAGTACAGGCGATGGCCCTTACCGTTCCATCAACACTCTGCATGATGCTATCGTCGGGAATGGCCCCCATGTTGATCAGATCAGCCGCATGCAGCGATTCCACATCAGTGTCCTCGTGGATCTGCACCCTGTCCAGCCGGATTCCCATGTCCATTACCACAATATCCTTTCCGATCCTCAGCGCCGTCATATTGCGGCCAATTTCATTGTAGCCGCCCACAGCGATTATTGAAATATCCTTCATTTTGCCAACTCTCTATAAACAGAAAATGCTCTCAAATCGAAACCCCGCGCACCCAGCCACTCTCTGGTCCTTCCTAGAACCACAAGAGGAACTCCAGAAAGCTGATCCACTTTCCTGCATCCGGTGAGAAACATTGTGATCCTCAAAGCGCGAATATATTCATTCATAACCTTTATAACTTCTTTTGCGTCTTTCGTGGCCGGACCTAACAGAGGAAGAGCAGTTCCAGCAATACCAGCGCCCAGCGCCAGGCTCTTGGCAGCATCCAGGCCGCTTCGCACCCCTCCTGAGGAGATGACAAAAGCGCCAGCCGCTCTGCACTCGACGATGCTCACAGGGGTCGGAATTCCCCAGCTTTCAAACAACCGTCCCATCTTCTCCAGATCATCGTCGCCTATCTCCGCGGCGCGAAACGCCTCAACTCCAGCCCAGGAGAGACCGCCCACACCAGAGACATCAATCATCTTCACGCCCGCCGAGACCAGATCCACAGCCACTTCTCGCGATACCCCGGCGCCGGTCTCCTTGACCATGATGGGAACCGGCCCTCTGGCTACAGCTTTAATGGCTTCCAGCACGCCGCCGGCATCTTTGTCTCCTTCCGGTTGAATGCTCTCCTGCAGAAAGTTGAGATGAACGGCAATGGCATCCGCATCGATCATATCCGCCAGCCTCTCCAGGACCTCAGGTCCATACCTCTTAAGCTGGACGGCTCCGATGTTTCCTATTATGGGAATGTCCGGCGCTGCATCTCTCACTGCCGAGAAGGTATCCACCAGGGTTTTATCCTCCAGCGCCGCCCTCTGCGATCCGACACCGAGAGCAATGCCCAGCCGTGAGGCTGCTTCGCCCAGGCGGACATTGATCTGCTTGACACCTGGATGGCCACCGGTCATGGCGCTGATCATGAGAGGCGCCCTTAACTTCTTTCCCAGAAATTCGCAGGATGTATCGATATCCTCTTCATCGATCTCCGGCAATGCCCTGTGAATCAGGACCAGATCCTCAAAGGGCCTCTCTATGGCATCTACCGGCTTTTCCGTGCAGATTCGGATATGGTCGAGCTTGCGGCTGGATGTGGTCATTTTCTTCCACCTATCCTGGTTCCAATATGCTCGCCATTCAGGGCGCGGGCTATATTTCCTTCTGTGCCTGCATTAAATATCATTGACTCTATTCCCAAATCAGCCAGATCCAGTAGCTCCAGCAGCTTTCCTCTCATGCCGCCGGTAACGTCCACCTCGCCGCTGCCTCCGATGGCGCTCTGCACCTGGGCGAGATCCATTCTGGTAATCCTGGATAGAGGCCTTCCAGAAAAGAGGACACCATCGACATTGCTTCCAATGGCGACCACTTCAGCCTTTAGAGATCTGGCGATGTAGGAGACCAGCTGGTCACCGGACACTATTGCCGCTTTACCTGTAATATCCATTGCCACATCACCATGCAACACCGGCATGATGCCGTCTTTAAGCATCTCGCTGATCGGCTCCATAAAGAAGCTGTCTATTCTGCCGCCCTTAAGGCAAAGGCAGGATAGGGGATGAACCGGCAGGCTCTCAACTCCCGCCCGGCTGAGCGCCTCGACCACCATCTCGCAGAGCCGGGCCACGCTGCGGTGAGTGACTCTCAGTCCCTCTCGATTGAACTTCTGGGGCAGACCATACTTTTTTGCCGGAATGTGTCCGAAGGAGCCTGCTCCATGAACAAGCACCACATCATCCGGATGGGCAGAAATCTCCTGAGCCACTCGCCGGATCTCATCGGGCCGCGCCTCTAACTCCCGGCTCTTGTCGGTTAAGATGCTTCCACCAATCTTCAGAACGCGGGTCATCTCTCTGCCTCCAGCCGCACTCCCTCGCAGCCCACCGTAACCTGGAACGCTGCTGCCCTGGCCTGTCTAAGAGCTACCAGGAGGGGCTCCAAGCCAGCACTTCCTGGCAGAGCAATCATGCAGCCCCCGCCCCCCGCTCCGGTTAGCTTGGCTCCCAGCGCCCCACCCGCACCACGCGCCGCATAGACCAGCTCCTCCATCTCCCGGGAGCTGACGCCCAGAGACGCCAGCAGGCCATGGTTTATATTCATCAGCTCTCCCGTCTCCGCTGCATTCCCCTCTTTGATGAGCGGGATGGAACGCCGCGATATGGCTCCAATGGCCTGAAATATGGGATCGACCAGCTCAGGATAGCGTTTCCTGAGGTTTTGCACCTTCTCGACCTCTCGCCTTGTGTCGTGAGGCATTCCCGTGTAGCCTACGATCATGCTAAGCGGCGGAAGATCAAGCGGTGTGATGTCCCTGGCGATCTGCAGATAGCCACCGTAGGTTGCAAGAGCCGTATCCATGGGGCTTCCAAGACCATTCTGAACGGTCTTCTCCAGCCTATGGGAGACTTCAGCGATCTCCTTTTTGGATAGACTGTGGCCCTGGTGCCTGCTTACGGCTGCGACAGTCGCCACCACTATGCAGGCCGATGATCCGAGGCCCGCGGCAAGCGGCAGGCTTGACTTGATGTCGACCCTCATATCTCTGGCATCCAGTTCCCTCAGCACCGCAGAGATGTATCTGGTAGCATGTGCCGCCTGGACGGAGTGAATATGGCCGGCGGTCAGGTCAAAGGAAAATCCCTGCAAAGCGAGGTCCTCTGTCGTTATCAGAACCCTGCCAGGCTCATCAATAACACGAACCGTTGCTCGCAGATCAATGGCCCCGCCGATAGCCGTAGTCCCGGAAACGACAGCATGCTCTCCGAAAAGGATTATCTTGCCGGGAGCCGAAGCCGTGGTCAATAAAGGGCCTCCTCAGGAAAAGGCAACCGCTGCGTATCCAACTACCTGGCTGTAGTCGCCGCTCACGTCTCCACTGGTGGCATAGGCAAGGAGCTTGCCGGTTTTGGCGCCCAGATTCGAGGAGGCGGCAATGGTTGCTGCTATCGGCCCATAGCCGCATGCCGTAGCTTGGTAGCGATATACTCTATCGTAAAGACTGGCAGCATCCATATTAAGTATGGCTTCGAGCAGCCTGGCGTCCACCTTCCGGGCAGTCTCCTGGGGCTCATAATGAGTAAAATCGCTGCTGGCAATCACTATGCAGCTGCGATTAAGCTCGAGAGCAGCCTTTGAGATCGCCTGCCCGACCTCCAGCGCCGTTTGCTCATCCTGCAAACCCATGCAGATGGGAAGTATCTTGAATCCTTGAAATCGCTTCTGAAGAAAAGGGATCTGAACTTCAATGGAGTGCTCATGCCTATGAGCCGTCTCATCATATTCGATAATGCTACCGCTTAGCAGATCTGCCAGCTCAAGATCAGGCTCGACGACGCCCAGTGGCGTCTTCCACGAGTCTCGCGAAAGCGCCACCGGCAGGCCGAGGCCATGATGATTGGGCCCTATGATCACATAGGTATCCGCTTTAGGCAGGCGAGAATATACCTGCGCAGCAACTTGCCCCGAATACACGTATCCTGCATGCGGGACCACTGCTCCCAGGCATGAAATCTCTTCTTCGGGATGCAACATGTCGTCCAGCTGGCGGCCTAGCTCTGCTCCGCTCCCCGGATAGAACTGACCTGCAACAGCCGGAAAACGCATGGCTCAAAACTCCATCTCAAAGTCTGAGATAGTGTATTTGAATCTATCCTCTTCGCCCCGCTCACGCAGAACCTGACGGGCAAGGAGCCAGTAGATAAGCGTTAGAGCTTTCCTGCCTTTGTTGTTGGTGGGTATGACCAGATCAACATTGGAGGTCATGTTGTTTGTGTCGCAGAGGGCGATCACAGGTATTCCGATATCTACAGCCTCGTTGACCGCCTGGGCATCGCCGCTGGGGTCTGTAGTTATGAGCACATCAGGCTCAACGAATCCCCTGAAAGCGGGATTTGTCAGGGTGTTGGGCACAAATCTGCCCACATTGGCTGTGGCACCGATGGCCTTGGCAAACATCGTAGCTGGCCTCTGGCCGTACTGGCGTGCGGATACTACCAGTATATTTGCCGGATCGTATTTTGCCAGGAACTTGGCTGCCAGTCTGATGCGCTTGTCAGTAGACTGGACATCCAGCACATAGAGTCCATCAGTTCTCACCCTGTAGATATAGGGCATCATGTTATTCGTCTTCTGTTGAGTACCAATATGCACTCCGGCAGCAAGGTACTCGTCAATTGGTATGAGAGTCTCATATTCTCCCGATACCGTCATCACCTCATCTTCTACCAAATAATTCACCTACCTATAGAGATCGCGTTTTACTGTGATGGGAATTACGCCCAGTCTCATCTCTTCAAGCGCTATTTCGAGAGGGTCGGTATTATCGGTATCGATCAACACTGGAGCGCCCATGAAAACCTGCAAAGCCCGTGCTCCTACGATGCGCGCACGTTCATATCTTGTATATTTCTCGCCCTTCAAATAGCCACCTCAAAAGGAAGAGTATGATGGGGTTGCTGAGATTCGAACTCAGGTCACAGCGTCCCGAACGCTGTAGGATGGACCAGGCTACCCTACAACCCCGTCTACTGGTACCGCCTAAGCGTATCTACAATCTCCACGTGAGAGAGAAGCAT
Source organism: Methanothrix sp. (assembly GCA_028708055.1). Lineage (GTDB taxonomy): Archaea > Halobacteriota > Methanosarcinia > Methanotrichales > Methanotrichaceae > Methanothrix. The sequence continues at coordinate 2,485 of JAQVZT010000097.1, read as the reverse complement.
GCGCCGACAGCAGTATTTGTCTATTCCCAGGTCATCCATGACTTTGCCGGGAGGCTCGGTCTTGATGCGCTCCCGGTATTCCTCCCAGACGTGGGAGATCACTTTGCCACAGGAATAGCACCTGACTGGAATCAAGCAGCTTCACCTGTAAGACTTCTGGTACTTAGATCTAGCACCAAGTCCGCCGAACTTCTTCTTCTCTTTCTGCCGATGATCGCTGACGAGGAGATTTCGGTCATACTCGGAGAATGCCTCTTTCAGGCCTGTATCTCCGGTCCACTCCACAATGCCCTTGGCGATGGCAGTCCTTACGGCATCGGTCTGGCCCATAGTGCCGCCGCCGGCAACAACGACATCGATATTCATCGTCTTTATCAGATCACCGGCAATTACCACGGGTTCCTGAATCTTGAGTCTGGCAAGGCGGGGCTCATAGATATCCAAAGGCACCTTATTGATGCGCACCACGCCCTTTCCGTCCTTCAGAGTGGCCCTTGCGGTTGCCGTCTTCTTCTTACCTGAGGTATTAATTATCTTCATTGGAAAACCTTCAGAAGTTTGCGCCGAGTCTCCGGCTCAAGGCCCCAAGCTCGATATACTTGTTATTGCTCTCGTCTCTCATCTTGGCAGCGGCTGGCTGCTCCAGCGGCATTCCCTTCAGCTCTCTGGGTATTCCCACAAATATCCGCAGCCGGGAGAACGCATCTCTTCCCCGTCCCATCTTGTAGGGAAGCATGCCGCGCACAGTCCTCTTGAATATCATTTCAGGACGGCGGGGGAAGAAGGGACCTCTTTCCTTATGGCCGCGTTCTCTTGTATGCCCATAGTCAGCAAAGATGGACTCTTTGCCACCAGTGATGAGTGCCTTCTCGGCATTGACGATCCTGATCTCTTCGCCTGCCAGGAGCTTCTTGGCGGTCACGCTCGCCAGGCGTCCCAGGACCAAGCCAGTTGCATCTACTACGATCATTGCTTCACCTCAAAATCTTTATGCCCGATCCCTTGGGATGTTCGGTCATCAGCCGTTCAATAGTCAAGCATTTCCCGCCTGCCGCCTGGATCTTGGACAGTGCCTGGCTGCTGAAATTGAATGCCGCCACGGTAACGCTATGTTCCAGATCGCCGGCTGCCAGAACCTTTCCAGCCACAATAATAGTATCGTTAGAGCTGGTATGCCTGTTGATCTTGCTGAGGTTTACAGCTGCGTAGTTGCGACTGGGCCTCTCCAGTCTCCGGGCGATGTCGCGCCAGAGCGGTGCGCCAGTTTCGCGAGAGGCCGCCTTAAGATCACCGATAAGACGGACTATCCTTGGATTTGTCTTCTCGAATGCCATTTAATCCTCCGCACGACCCCTATCGGGGCCGACTCACGCGCAAAGCAGCGCGCGTTCGAACCTGTCTTTCGGTTCATGCGCCCAGGGCATCAACGTCCCTGTGCGGAATACTAAGCTCGTAAGTGCGCCAGTATTTAAGGGTTTTCCAAAGACCTGTGCAAGGCGATTTCAGAATTCCCCTGATGATGCAATCGCCTGAGTAGATAGATTATTTCCTGATCAAAGATACGTACCAAAAGTAAGATATTGAAGTACTGTAACAAAAATAGCATGAAGTAAAATGATCGACCTCCTCCTGCCCGCCTGCATCGCCCTCGGTTTTGTCCTGGGAATCATCGCCGGCCTCGTCCCCGGCCTGCACCTGAACAACTTTGCCGCCATGCTGCTGGCAGTCTCGCCGCAACTCTTCGCCTGGGGTCTCTCGCCCTTCGAGGTGGCGGGCATAATCCTCTCCGCCAGCATCTCCCAGACGTTCTTTGATGCCATTCCCGCGATCTTTTTGGGCGCGCCCGATTCCGAGGCCGCTCTGACCGTCCTGCCGGGCCAGAGGCTGATGCTGGAGGGAAGGGGAATCGAAGCGGTGCGCCTTTCCGCTCTGGGCAGCGCCGGGTCGATGATCTTTGCCCTTTTCCTGATCATTCCCCGCTCCTGGATGGTAGGCAGCTACTACGATTATCTCACTAAATACGTGGGCGTCCTGCTCCTGGCAATCGCCATCATGATGATAAGGTCGGAAAGAGGGCCGTTTATTGAAGGGCAGGGCGCATGGGTTCATTACAAGTACAAGGCCGTTGCGGCGCTGCTCTTTATCACCAGCGGCCTTCTCGGCGTATTCGCTTTTGATCATGAAAGCCTGGTAGTATCGCCCCTCGCCCTGGAGCCGCAGGTGCTGCTGCCTCTGCTATCCGGGATCTTCGGTGCATCTTCCCTGCTGCTCAGCTTTTCGGCAGAGACGCAGATACCCGAGCAGAAGGAGAGCGAGATCCGGCTCTCCTCCGGAGCCATCGCCAGAGCGCTCTTCTCAGGCGGCCTGGGCGGCTCCGTCGTCGCCTGGATCCCAGGCGTCTCGCCCTCCGTGGCAGCGATCACCGCCCGGCTGGGCTCGTTCCCCGGCCCGGAGGAGTTTCTGGTATCCATCGCCGGGGTGAACA
>JAQVZT010000096.1 GCA_028708055.1 Methanothrix sp. | reverse complement strand
CAAACTCGTCGAGGACGGGAACGCCACACTCCTCCAGGGTGCAGCAGATCTCATCCACCTCGATATGAATGCCGTACTCCTCGGCAATCTTCTCCAGTTCGCCAATTGAGCCGGCCCGGCCAATGCCGCCGGGAATTATGGCGGCCTTGACTCCCGCTTTTCCAGCCAGTCGCACTATCTCCGGAGTCAGGTCAGGATGAAATGTGTAGAGAATGAGAAGGTCCGTCTGGAAGATCCTGGGATCAAGGTTCAGCTCTTTGACAAACTCTTCCGGGTCCTCGATGAAGCCAGGCAGCACCTGGGGAACCTCCACTGAGACCACATCAAAGTCGGTTCTGGTCCTGATGGTATCCAAAAGGCGCTCGCCGTACTTTCCTCTCTTAACAACGCCAACAAGCATGAATATGGATTTATTGATAGTAGTTAATAGAGATTTGCTGGTGGAGTTCATGCCACAGGAATATTGGAAGGATAATTTGATGGATAATTGGATGCATTCCGTCAGAAATTACATCAGCCCACCAAATCGCGCTGCTGCCAAATCAACCTGGCATGTCTTTATATCGAAGCAGTTGCATTGAGCACCTCGCAATGACCGAAATAGAGACCTCAAGCGGCTCGGGCCGGAGCATTCCCTCCATTCTCATCGCAGGCACCCACAGCGGCGTGGGCAAGACTACCGTCACTATGGGCATCATGGCCGCCCTTCGCGCCCGCGGCCTGAAGGTGCAGCCATTCAAGGTGGGGCCGGACTTCATCGATCCCTCTCATCACACTGCTATCTGCGGGCGATCGTCGCGCAATCTCGATCCATTCATGATGGGCGAGGAGGGCGTGCGCCGCTCCTTTTTCTCGGCACTATCCGGCGCGGATGTAGCTGTGGTAGAGGGAGTGATGGGCCTCTTCGACGGCATGGACGGAACTGAGATCGGCAGCTCTGCCCAGGTTGCCAAGATGCTCGGCCTTCCGGTTCTCCTGGTCATCAATGTGCACGGCATGTCGCGCAGTGCTGCCGCCCTGGAGAAAGGGTTTGCAGAGTATGACAGAAATGTAAACCTGGCAGGCACAATTCTCAATCAGGTGGGAAGCGAGCGACATCTGGCCATGCTCAAGAGCTGCCTGAATATGCCGGTCTATGCCGCTCTTCCTCGCGAGAGAGAAATGGAGATGAAAAGCCGTCACCTGGGGCTGGTGATGGGCTTTGAGAAAGAGCACGACGTGCCCGTCCTGGCCTCCTGGCTGGAAAATCATGCTGCTATCGACAGGATGCTCTCCCTGCGCGCTACTGCCTGTTCGGCTGAGGCGGAGAAGCCCTCCAAAGAGAGATCGGTGCGCATAGGCGTTGCCCAAGACGAAGCCTTCTGTTTTTATTACTACGACAACCTGCGCGAGCTGGAGAGGCAGGGCGCTGATCTGGTATTTTTTAGCCCATTAGTTGATGATCTGCCGGATGTGGACGGCCTGTATATCGGAGGAGGCTATCCTGAGCTGCATGCTGCCCGGCTGGAGTCGTCTCCTGCCAGAATGCAGATCAAGAAGGAATCAGAGGATGGAATGCCCATTTATGGAGAGTGCGGCGGTCTCATGTACCTCGGAGGGGAGATAGAGATGGAGGCAGGCTCATTCAAGATGGTAGGAGCGCTGCCCGGCTCCACTATTATGACCAAAAGACTGGAGGCACTGGGGTACGCGCAGGCGGAAGCAGTGGGAGAAAATCCCATTGCAAGGCCGGGCAAGATCCTTCGTGGACACGAGTTTCATTATTCGCGATTCAGCTGCGACAGCGATGCTCATTTTGCTTTCCGGCTGGGAAGGGGCAAAGGAATTTTGGATGGCCGGGACGGACTGGTGGAGCACAACACGCTGGGCGGGTACTTGCATGCCCATTTCTATTCTTTCTCTGTGGATAGATTCATAGATAGCTGCAAGAAATATCAAAAGAGATAGAGCAAAAAAGAGCTAAGGCAAAAAGATAAAGGCCACCTCTATAGACTGCCAGTGCAGAAGAATCTGAGGCAATGATTGAATTACTTTTTTTATGCATTTTATATGTCTTAATGTGCGCAAACATAGGATATCACAGTTTTGTATTTAGAGAAAATATTCAAATATTTGGTCCTCATGAAATATATAGAACCGTTTTAGAGAAAGGTTTAAATGCATGTTCATGTTCATTTAGCCTCATAACGCAAATGGAGTGTAAACTATGAGCAAAATTAATACTGGACTTGCGCTCTTTTCTCTCCTGGTAGTACTCTCTCTGGGAGTCGCTATTGGTGAGGAAGTTGCCGCTACTGAGAATGCAAGCGAAAATGTGACTGAGAACGCGACAGAGAACGTTACCATCAACGCTACCGAGAACGGAACTATCGAAAACGTCACCACCGAGACCGTTCCCGCTGAAGCCGCTGAAGTTAAGGCTTAGGTAGTCTCTATTGCATTTCCGCTACCATAGGCGGAAAGCCTGGCAGGTCTTCCTGCCGATAATTTTTCTCATTAGCGATACATTCGCATTAATGGATCCAAATAGAAGGAAATTTTTAGAAAGGCTTATATTTTTCTTAGAAAAAAGCATTGTTTGAGGTACGAATATGAGAAGCTCAAGTGCGTTGATACTATTAGCTGCATTATTGACCTTATCATCGGGGAGCGTCCTGGCTCAGGATGCCTCGAATGCGACAATTGATTTGAATGCCACGAATGAGACTGCTGCTGTAAACGCTGCGCCGGTTGAAGAGGCTGTAGCACCTCTTACTGAGTCCGTGCAGACATCGGCGGCTGCACCTCAAGAGACCGCGTCAAGGTTTAAGCAGCTCTCTACCTTTGTCAAGGGCGCCACCACAATCCTGGGAAAGAATGTTGCCCAGGAATATTCTGATGTGTCCAAGACCGCCAATCGTGATGCAGTATTCACCCGTGGTGCAGGTGCTTCCACTCCAGCCGTAAAGGTAGGCATCACCAGTGTAGGCACAGCAAATGACAAGTATGTCCAGGTAACCAATAAAGCAGTCGGATCATGGGACCTGATGGGATGGACACTGGCCTCCGCCGGAAATACAACCTTTACCTTCCCATCGCTGACCCTGGATGATGGTGCTTTCGTCCGCGTCCATGAGGGAGAAGGCGCGGGAAGCAAGACCGACATTTACACCAACGGCACAGCACCACTCTGGATAGATAATCTGGTATCCCTGGTGGATGCAGACGGATCTGTCATATCCACTTATGATGTCTCAGCTGCTCCAGCAGCAAGCGTATGGGTTGATCCTCTGGCCAGCCAGATTCAGTACTAGATCGCGCCAAGTCGCAATGATCGTAATGAGCCGCAATATTAGAGCGGCTTAAATTTTTTAAAATCTTAATGCAATTTTTTAATGCAATTTGAATGCAGTGTCTAAAAATGGAACTCAGGGGGACTTGTTCTCGCAGGTATGATGCCGGACCCTGCTGCAAGCCTCCAGAGCAGTTCTGAGCATCTCTATCTTTACCGGCTTGCTCACGTAATCATCCATGCCCGCCGCCAGACATTCCTCCCGGTCGCCCTTGAGAGCAGATGCGGTCATGGCGACGATCACAGGCCTCTTTTCGTCCGCCCATCGTTGGCGTATCACCCTCGCAGCTTCAAGTCCATCCATTTCCGGCATCTGTACATCCATTAACACCACATCGTAATGCTGGCGTTCCAGTGCCTGCAAGACCTCAAACCCGTTGGCAGCCACATCCGATCGATATCCCAACTTGCTGAGCATCTTCTGGGTCACAATCTGATTGATCAGGTTGTCTTCTGCGAGCAGTATGCTCAAGTTTTTGTCGAGATCTTCCTGCATTTCAACTGTTGATGCAGGATGGTCGATTTCAATAGCATCAAATGAGGTCGGTTCAGCGACAATAGTAAAATGGAATGTGGAACCCGTTCCAGAGACGCTCTCCACCCATATCTCTCCGCCCATCATCTCCGCCAGCCTCTTGCTAATAGCCAACCCTAATCCTGAGCCACCATAGCGACGTGCCGTCGAAGCATCAACCTGACGAAACGACTCAAATAGGTTCATCTTTTTATCTTCTGGGATGCCGATCCCAGTATCTGTAACAGCAAAATGGATCTTGCAGTTACCACTATCTTCCATGCTGCCTGATACTGTGATCATGATCCCGCCTTTTTCAGTGAACTTCACGGCATTATTGAGCAGATTGATCAGTATCTGGTTGATCCTGGTGGGGTCTCCCAGAATCATGGTCGGAACGCTATCCTCAATTGCATACTCCGTCACGAGACCCTTCTTTTTGGCATCTATGGCCACCATATCCAAAGAGACTTCAAGGCAATCGCGCAGGTTAAACGACTGGCGCTCAAGTTCCATCATTCCAGCCTCGATCTTTGTGAGGTCGAGAATGTTGTTGATGATAGTAAGAAGAGTATCTCCGCTGCGGCGGATGATTTCTACATCTTGCTTCTGATTCTGTGTCAGATTCTCATCTAGAAGAAGTCCAGTCATGCCGATTATTGCATTCATGGGAGTTCGGATCTCATGGCTCATATTGGCGAGAAATTCAGTCTTGGCGAGTGTAGCAGATTCTGCTCTCTCTTTGGCTCTCTCCAGATCCTCTTCCGCATGTTTTCGCTCAGTAATGTCACGAATGGTTTCTATTGCTCCCCAGTAGTTTCCTTCAGAGTCATAAAGTGCTGATGCACTGCCCAAAAGATAGGTTTCATTTCCGCGAAGATTCGGGATGTAGGTTTCCGCTGCCAGAGTGTGGTCTTCAAGTTCCTTTATGGCCTTGTATTTTGTCTCAAGGTTCTGATGATGTCCACGCACAGCATTGATCAATGTCGGCCTGCGTTCCCCATAGAAGGGAATCGCATATTCATAGTCGCCTTTTCCCAGGATCTGATCCGACTTGACACCGGTCATCTTCTCCATCGATTGGTTCCAGGATATGACTTTTCCTTCTTTATCAATTACAACCGTAGCATCAGGGAGAAAATCGATAATGCTTGCAAGCAGACGCTCGGACTCTTTTAGGGAGCTTTCCGCTTTCTTGCGATCGCTGATGTTGAGAGCTACATGAACCACTCCTGTGACCTTATCATCTTCATTCTTTATGGGGCTGCTCCGAGAGAGCCAGGTTTTTTCGTTCGGGGTGATCAATTCGCCTTCTTGAGATTGGCCGGTTTTTAGCGCCACGATGGCCGTGCAGTCTTCGCAGGGACGATCTATTCCCTGGAGGATTTTATAGCAGCGCTTTCCCTTGATTTCCTCCTCAGGGATGCCAAGGCGATCTCTCACCGGTGAATTAACCCAGATGATGCGCATCTGCGTGTCGAGATAGATAACGGCCACTTTCTTCAGGCCACCGAGAATTGCTCCCTTTTCCTTTTCCGAGTCCCGCAATGCTTCTTCCGCCCGGCTTCGTTCTGCCGTCTCTGCCAGATTCATGGCCAGAAATTCGTTGTTTTCATCGAAGACAACCTTCTGACGGATGAACATCAGGCCAATGATAAGTGCGAAGGTGGCACTTACCAGAGAATAGTTGATGATCTGAGAGAATTCCTGGCCCCAGACAAAGAGCAAAAACACGGCACCGATCCCCAGGAATGGAACATTTTGTGTCCAGTTCACCCTCCGGTTTTGGAAAGAATCCCGGGCCAAAGGTTGATTCGATGATGATATATTTGTCTGCAGAATTCCTGCCAGCCCAAGAAGAAGGTAACTGATCACCCAGCCGCTATCCAAAATATCTCCCGAGACGAAAGTTCCATTCTGTGTCCGAATGCTGAAGATCGAATCCGTAAATATCTGTGTCGCACAGCCTGCTGCCAGAAGGATGATTGGACCATGTTCGAGATAAGCAAGCTTCTTAAATAGCAGCTCTATGAGGGCGATGAAAAGTACCAGGTCCATGACTGGGTAGGCCAGGGAAATCAAAGCCGCCCAATCAAATGTCTGTATTGAAATGACGATCGGGCCGATCAGCAAAACCCAAAAAACCAAAGCGACCGAGACAATTACAATCGCTGCATCAAGTAGTATCTTGATCTTCTCTCTGGAGGAGAGCGGTGCATCCGGCAGAAGGAATATGCCCAATGCAAAGAGAGGATAGAACATGAGGTAACCAATATCAGCAACCGAAGGAAACGGTTCCTGGTGGAGGATGACCTCCATTATCGACCAGGATATGTCCCCAAGAGTATTGAAGAGCATTGCAGCAGCGATAACCATCCATGCTTTTCTTATCCTGCCTGCTGTTCGGAAACCTGTGTAAAATAATGCAGCGGCAGAAAGACCACCGGTCAATGTTACAAATCCATCCTCCACTGCAAGCAGATTGCCATTTGTCTTGCTAACGGCCACAAGTGCGAGGTGAAGCAACACAACTATGGCCGCGGCAATTGCAGCGCTGCGAAATGATATGTACTGCATCTTGCACAACCCAATATATTGATCTTAGTAGCCCGGTCATCATAGTATTAGAACTAATGAAAAAGCTTTTGGTATACTGCCTTTATTTGTCGATACTGCAAAATAGTAATATCTCATATTACCTTGAAAATCGTAGCTATCGAATCATATTCCGGCTCTGGCTAAGGAGACTGTTTGTCTGACCCAAGATGGTGCGTTTCGCATATTTAGGATATTGTTTCGCGATCTATTTACAGGCAACTGTTAATGAAAGATCAGATAGCCGGCACCTGGAATTAACAGGGCGTCAGAATGATAAGCATGGACCGAAAGACAGGTCCCAGGAAGGCACCGATATGAATCATGGTTTGGGATCAATTCTGAGAACTTCAGGCCTGCGGCTGGTCCTAGTATTTATGTTCGTATCCAGCTTTGCACAGGCAACTTTGGCGGATTGCCCGGCATGCAAGGGTGAACAGCCGGATTGGACGCAAAGCGCCATTGCATTTATGGAAGGAAAGCCCGTGAAGGATGCACCAGTCGGTCTGAGCGGCCCGCAGCAGGCCAGACTGCTGAATGCAGAGATCGATGCCAGGAAAAAAGCCAGTCAAGCTTCAAATCCTGCGGGCAATGCGGCCGCAAATCCGGCGAACAACTCGACGGCATTGTTCGAACTTGAGCTACATGAATTGAGCGCTAAACCCAATCCTGTGAATCTCAATCATGAAGTCCAAATAAATGCAGCCTTTGACAATACCGGTAACACTTCCAACTCACCGGCTTCCGGAAGCCCCTCGAAGATCATTGATCTGACCAATCTTGCGGTCTATGCTGATATCCTCGGGCCGGACGGATCGGATGCTGGGAGAGTGGACCTGAAGATGTCACCGGAAAACGGTTTTTCCGGAATCTGGAATGGCAACGCAAAACCGGGCATCTACAATGCCACAATCGAGGTGTCTGGTCCGGACGGATCAAAGACGTTCAAAGACGCCCTGCAAATAATTGTATTGGGCGGCTCGTAAATCGAAAATCTCAGGATCACGTAAGAGAAGATGCCCGCGAGCAGTTTGCTCTGCTGGCGGTGCCTCTACACAATTGCTTCAGTCTTGGCCGGTTTTTCGGCACCTTTAGGCTCACGACTGGATGTGGCTCAAAGTTGATCGCAGGGTCGCCACGTAGCCCATTGTCTTAGCTTATTGCAGCAGCTTATTGTCGTCCGTCATCTCAGGACCGTCAAGTCATCCTGAACACCTGCTTGGCGAATGCCACTCTCTTTTCGAGATCAGGCCCTTCCATATCTTCGATAACAGATTCGAGAAGCTCTGGAATCTCCAGGTGCTGGGGACATTTTTCTATGCATCTTCCGCATTGCTTACACTGTGATGCAAAGGCAGTCTCTCCGCCAGACACAATGCCGCTCAGCTGCACCGCATAGAAAAACCTCGCATCATCGGCATTCTCAGACATATGCAGGCTATTGTACCATTCAAAGCAGACCGGAATGTTCACCCCTTCCGGACAGGGCATACAGTATCTGCAACCTGTGCAGCCTGCTTTCATCAGCTCCCGGTACTTCTTCTCGGCCCTCTCGACCAGCTGCAATTCCTCTTTATTGAGGGCATTTGGAAATGCGCTCTCTGCCGCGGCAAGATTCTCATCAATGTGTCTCTCATCGTTCATCCCTGATAGGACAACCGTTACCTCTGGGTGGTTCCATACCCAGCGCAGACCCCACTCAGCCGCGGTTCTCTTTGTACGGGACTCATCCCAAATTTCCTGCACGGCAGCAGGTACATGGCTTGCGAGCATTCCTCCTCGCAGCGGCTCCATTATGATTACGCCAAGGCCCTTCTTGCCTGCGTATTCCAGGCCTTCTGTCCCAGCCTGGTTTTTTTCGTCAAGAAAGTTGTATTGAATCTGACAGAAATCCCAATCATAGGCGTCCACTATCCGCTTGAAATCCCCTCCTGCGCCGTGAAAGGAAAAACCAGCGTTATTGATACGGCCATCGGCTTTGGCCTTATCGAGGAAGTCAGCCACGCCAAGCTTCTCGATACTATCCCACAAATCGCCGGCTAGAGCATGGATGAGGTAGTAGTCGATATGGTCGGTGTTGAGCTTTTCCAATTGAGATTTCAGGAATAGGTCCATGTCCTCCCGGCTCTTGACCATCCAGGTGGGCAGTTTTGTGGCAAGCATTACTCTCCCCCGGTATCCTCCGGAAAGAGCGCGACCCAAAAACGGCTCGCTCTGTTCCATGTGATACGGCCAGGCGGTATCAACATAGTTTACTCCCCGGTCGATAGCATATCGAACCTGTCTG
>JAQVZT010000095.1 GCA_028708055.1 Methanothrix sp. | reverse complement strand
GAGGGCGCACCTCTCGAGCTCAGGGGAGCTAACTACCCCAACTACGCCATGAACGTAGGTCACCAGGGCGAGTACGCAGGCATCTCCAGCGCCGCACACTCCGGCCGCATGGATGCCTTCGCAGTCAACCCCTTGATCAAGGTAACCTTCGCCAACCCCGGCATGGTATTCGACTGGGCCGATGTCCGCGCTTGCTTCGGCAAGGGTGGAGCCCGCGAGTTCCGCGCCGCAGGCGAGAGATCCCTGGTCATGCCAGCAGTGTAGGCCAAAAGCCTACAACTTTTTCCCTTTTTTACGGCATGATTTAACCGCCGGATGTTTAAAAAAGCTAATTAGCTACTATCACAGGATTGCTTTCCGGTATTAGATTTGCTCATCTCCTCTCTGCTAATTTCGGCAATTTTATTGCTGAGATAATCCAGCCGGGTTCTGAGGAGCATCATCTCTCGCTGCATCAATTCAGCTTGCTGCGTGCATGCATCCTGGTTGGCCCCATCCGGGACTTCTTCTCCTCTCAGAAGGTAGCTTCCACCCTCGATTCTGAGGCCCATCCCGTAGACCAGGCATGCAGCAACCTTCTTTCTGGCGTTCATCAGATCGTTCCAGAGAGCTTTTCGGGAAATTCCCATATAAAAAGCGGACTCCTCCTGGTCCAGATCTAGAAGGTCCACCAGTCGCAGAGCTTCCAGCTCCTCCAGGCTCATGGAGATAGCTTCCACTTTCGGACATCCATCCGGCATAAAACAGCGCACGGACGGAATCTCAGATATCCAGCGCCTACCTCTTCTTCTGCCTCGACAGGGACACATGGACTATTGAGCGCATAAGCTCTATTTCAATCTTGCCAAACAATAGAATTTATATACTTTGTCTCATAAGTTACTATTATCGGGCAGTAGCTGCTGGCTCAAAACTCATAAACCCGATGCAAACAAATGAGGTGAATCATATATGCCTTGGGGAGACTGTACTGGACTCTGGTGGACCGGCACCAGAGTGGAATGGACCGGCAATTACAATTCCAGCTACATCCGGGCTTATGGCAGGGGCGCATCCTGCGAAAGGAGATTTGGCCGCAACTTCGGCGCTCCATATCCCTCGCCATCGAAAGAAGAGTGAGAAGCTCTCTGGAGGCGGCGGCCAGGGATCTGGAAAACAAGCTGAAGAACGTGCGGGATCGGATAGAATGGCTGAATTCCATGCCTGGATCTATAGTGAATGATGACGAGAGTGGATAGAAGTTACTATCCTGGATATGATAATTTGAAGTGAGGGAAGACCAGGAGCCCCTTATGGAACAGGTCCTAATACTATTTTACCTTTCGACGAGTCCCTATACTCCTGTTGCCTGCTGCCCGCTGAAAAGAGCATATCTCTGAAGATCTTGGATCTGCGGGCAGAGGGTGAAGGTGGGTCGGGAGCCGGACAAGCGGCAAACATTCGAGTTATTGATAATACTCAATAGCCTCATGTTATCTTGCAGGCAATTGAATAATCAATTCCGCCAGCAAGATGAGGGCTGAATTGACCTGCGTTCCGGGCACGCTATCCCTGCAAAGATTTCTCTATGATAATGCTTCGCATGATGCTCAATCAGATCGAAAAAAGGGCCGCGGAGCATTAGCCGGCTCGCCCGGCGGACTGTTGCGCAATTGGGCTGCAGGCAAATATCTCTTATTAACAAGATTAGTAGATGATCCCCTATCGATAAAGCAAAAAAATAGCATTCACGCCCTCATGGGCAGGGGAGAGACAGAAGAGATGCATTGCCGCTTTCAAGTGACATCCTCATGTTAAGGTATCCGGAATAGGCTCCACTCATGACGTAGATGGGCACTGCTGCGGAGCTCTTTTGTACCCGCGCCCCCACTCTGGCCGTTCCCTCTACCTCGGAGTGGATGTTGTAAACCGACTTATTGTCAGTTTCGGCGACGGATGTATCCTTGATCAGCTCCACCAGGCCGGAGTAGCTCTCCGAGTAGACCGATCCCACCTCGTAATTCTTGGCGCAAAGAGCATTCTTAAGCTCGCTGTTGGTTATCGGCGCGCTGTATCTGGACGGCCTGTTCTGGTACACGCCCCATTCGTTCGACCAGATCTCATTGTAGCCGTCATCATAGCCGCCATAGACCTGGGTATTGATCGTTCGAGAAACGGTACCGGTGCCTCTTGTGCCCATGACCAGCTTCTGACCATGAAGACCGGATTCCGACTGATAAATGCGCATTTCGTCGGTTATTCCCTGGCTGTAGATCCAGGAGTGCTCAGTGAGGTTCTGGGGTACGCTCGCGACATTAGCAACAAGGAAGCTCGTGCTTACAATGACTGATATGATCACTAATCCAAGAACCGACAATCCGGGCCACCACTTCATCTCTTCACCTCAACTGCAAAACTCACCAATGCCAGACTTTGAATATAAATGTGATCCTCTTCGGCTTATGCTCATGACTGTAGGATGCAATTCATGATGCGCAATATACCACTGCTATGATGATATCTCCGGAGTGACCATGCCGGTGGGATTAAATATCAGATCATCGTAACGGTCAATCGGGAGGGATTCTTAAAGAATGAATTCAATATATCCGATTATAGCAACATTATTATTGATATTAATTGTTCAAATGGCTTCCGGGATAGAGGTCGATTTCTCTATGAACGATCTGGACCTTAACTCTCAGTATGACGTTGACAATTCGGTCTACGTTTATGAAGAGGCATCGGCTAACCCGCTGCCGACGACTATCTGCGACTACAGAGATGTTCATGGCAATGGCAAAATAAATTTGAAGCAGGTATTCTCATCTCACAATTATGCCGCCGCATCAGGTACTAAGGCGGATTCCGGATCAGTTCAGAGCACCGCGCTTCTGACCTCAACTGATCTGAGCGTCACCCAGAGAGCAAATCTCGCCGGCTCATTGGCTGAGTCCTTCCTGACCGGGTATCAGAATTATATGGGTGGCATGGCGTTCACGGGCCAATATTTGCGTGTAGAAAACGGAATATTAAACACAGTGCAGACCTTGAGCCTTGGCAGGAGCATTTATTCCTCACAGGATTTCCAGGCTAGCGGCGTTAATCCACTGGCAGTGGGGTACGCGCTTGTCGCCTCGCAGGGTTCCAATTCTTTTGATGCTCAGGGCGCATTCATTGTGGCAGGTGCTTGCAGGGAAGGAAGCATTAGAGGGTCCATGGGAGCAGAGGTGGTCAAAGTTCCAGATACGACCGCCATAGATCCGATTGCCTATGGGTCCAGGATAGATGCGCAAGGGGATGAAGGAGCAGGAATTATCGCCGGGGCTGGCGCCCTGAAAGGCGACTGGTTACAGAACCCATTCGCGAGTTACCTTGAGCTTGACGGACAGGGAGCTCTCGCGGGGGCTGTGGGAATCGGCGAAAACAGTCGAGCCTCTGTAGACTACATTCAGGCCCAAACCGATGGAAAAGAATCCTCGGCATTTGAGGCGGATGCAAAGGCCAAAGGAGATGATGCAGCCATTGTGGCTGCCGGCGCGGGCAATTTCAAGCTGCAAAATGCTTTCGGTTTCAGGCCCTACGGGCCAATCGGCGGACCTCAATTTGGACCTGCGATGGCATTCTACAGTGAGGACTTTGACTTGCAGGGCTCTATAATTGGAGCAGCCGGCATTGGTGACGACAGCAAGGCCAAAGCAGGCTATGTTGGTGCAATTACTGACGGGAGCAGAACTTTAGCTATGGGGGGTCATCTCAAAGCCGAAGGCAATGGATTGGCGCTCGTTGGTGCTGCTGCCGGGTGCGTAGGGTACGGCGCAGAAGGCTACTATTATCGCACCAGACATGATAGACTCCAACTGGAGTTCGAAGGCTTGGGCGTGGAGGGTGCGTTGGCGTTGGCAGCTGGTGCCGGTGAAGATAGCAAGGCATCCGCCGACTTCATGGCGGCGGGAACGGACGGAGGCAGCGCTAATGCCTTTGCGGCTGATGCCAGAGCGCGCGGAGATTATCTTGCTACTGTGCTGGCCGGAGCGGGATCTCTCTACGCAGGCCGTTACGAGTACGATCGAGATAGCCACCACGATGACTATTACCGCAGTGGTGAGTCTCTTGACGTACAGGGCGCCTTGGCCGGTGCATTGGGCATTGGTGACCACAGCAGTGCGTCAGCCGACTTCATAGCGACCGGAACAAATGGTGATAGAACTAATGCCTTTGCGGCTGATGCCAGAGCGAGAGGAGATGATGCGGCGGCTGTGCTGGCTGCGACTGGAAATCTCCATGCAGGCAGCTACGAGTATGACCGAGATAGCCACCACGATGACTATTCCCGCAGCGGTGAATATCTCGGCGCGCAGGGCGCCTTGGCCGGTGCATTGGGCATTGGTGACCACAGCAGTGCTTCTGCCGACTTCATAGCGGCGGGAACAAATGAGCACAGCACTTATGCCTATGCGGCAGATGCCAGAGCGAGAGGAGATGATGCGGCGGCTGTGCTGGCTGCGGCAGGAAATCTCCATGCAGGCAGCTACGAGTATGACCGAGATAGCCACCACGGTGACTATTCCCGCAGCAGTGAATATCTCGGCGTGCAGGGCGCCTTGGCCGGTGCATTGGGCATTGGTGATCATAGCAGTGCTTCTGCCGACTTCATAGCGGCCGGAACAAATGAGCACAGCACTTATGCCTATGCGGCTGATGCTAACGCGAGAGGAAACGATTGGGCGGCTGTGCTGGCTGCGGCAGGAAATCTCCATGCAGGCATCTCTGAAAGGGGGATCAATGGCCACAACGGCTATTATGCTCATGACACTTTCACAAACCTCGATGCACAAGCGGCCCTGGCTGGTGCTCTGGGCGTCGGTGACCACAGCAGCGCTTCTGCTGATTTCATAGCGGCAGGAACAAACGGAGACAGCACTGAGGCCTTTGCGGCTGACGCCAGAGCGAGAGGAGATGATGCGGCGGCTGTGCTGGCTGCAGCAGGATCTGTCTATTGGAATAACTTGGCTCATGAGTGCAATGGCCCTCAAGGCCACAGTTACAGTAACACGGGTAATTTTGGAGGACAGGGCGCCCTGGCCGGAGCTTTGGGCGCCGGTGACCACAGCAGCGCTTCTGTGGACTTTATAAAAGCAGGAACAAACGGCCAGCAAACATTTGCCTTGATGGCTGATTCCAGAGCACATGGAGATGATCTGGCAACGGTGCTGGCTGCGGCGGGAGCTATCGATGGTAAATATGATGCCATCGGCAACAGCATAGATCTCGGGGCTCAGGGTTCAATAGTTGGTTCATTAGGTGCCGGTGACCATAGTTGCGCCTCCGCAGACTTCATGGGGGCAAGTACAGACTACGACCATTCCACTGCGTTTGCATGTGATCTGAAAGCAAGAGGTAATTCATTTGCGGCAGTAGGCGCTGGAGCCGGCTCCATTCAATTAGAGATAAGCCCCCCCAATACCAATGTCTTGGCCTACCAGGGATCGGCGGTTGGGGCATATAGTTTTGATTCGAACAGCTATGCTTATGCACACTATATCCGGTCCTGCACCAGTTGGGATCGTAGCTCGGCTTTTGCCAAGCATATTGGATCCGGGCCGAATGGAGAGGTCTTTGCCGGGGTTGCTCATCCGTCCGCCGGAGGAGGAATTGATGGCGTGACAGCGCCTTCAGGATCGTATAACCAGGCATATGCTGGGGTGGACCCATTAGCTACTCCAATTACCTACTGGGGGATTTCATGAAACTGATACTATTCGGGCTGCTGATTGCAGCCCTCATATTTGCTGCCCAGGGTGCTACCTGGTCCGGCGCAGTGAAGACCGACTCAAATTCCTGGTCCATCTCCCGCGAGAGCAGCAACCTGAGCTTCACCTGTGAGCAGTCGGTAAAGGGCAACATCTCCCCCGTAGAATACCGTTACGGGACCCTGAGTCCTTACCACTCCAAATACCAGGATTTGATGGTCAATGACGTGGGCATAAAGGAACGTACTGCCGCTCTGGAAGGCTCTCTCAGCTCTGAAGAGCAGCTATCGCTCAAGTCGCACATCAACAACTCCGTAAATATGACTATCTACAAGCCATCTGGATCTGATCTCTACACCATAGATTTCTATGAGAAGTGGCCGGTCCAATTCATCTATGAAGAGAGCCTGAACTACAGTGGCAAGGAGATCAATAACCTTCAGTTTGTGGAAAACAATCATGACTACGTGACTGCAAACTTCCTTTACAACCACAAGTTCTCCAGGGAACAGGACCTGAATATGAGCCTGGAGAGGATGAATGCCACCGTCTTTGCCACAGATGAGGAGATCGAGTCCGGTGCGGTCAAAGCCACCAGAGACACTCAATACAAGCTGAAGACACACAGCACAGGCATTGCCAATTTCAAGTGGGGACAGGTTGATGAAGATCTCAATATTGATAATGCTGGTGATGAGCAGTTTGCGGGCGACTACAATATCGTCAAGAACATTCGCATGAAATCGCGCTACGACCTCGTCAAGAAAGAGGACTCATGGCTGCCCTGCTGTTCTGGCGGATATCTTACCATGAATCCTATCGAACAGAAGGACCTCATATCCGCTCGGGGTGTTTTCGATTGCAGTTGCTTTGACGTGCCCTCAAAGGCCCAGTTCCAGGAATAAGGGACTGAGCTTCTGAAGGGCCACTTCTATTTTTTGCCGGCCAAGAAACGGCAGCAGGGAGGGTTCAGAACAAAGTGGCTCTGCAGGGAAAAAAGATGGTGAAATTATTGTGATTCCGTTTTCTTTGCTGCAATGGCTTTATCAAAGGCGCTTATTGCATCCTGGTATCTGCCCGCTGCATTGAGGGTTAGACCCAAATTGTTCCAGGCTTCTGAGTAATTAGGATCCGCTTTGGTTGCATTGTCAAATGATTCTATTGATTCCTGTGTTCTGTTAAGATTCAATAAAGCAATGCCCCTGTAATTCCAGGCCATGGCAAGCTTTGGGTCTATCTTAACCGCAGCATCGAAGGCATTCGATGATTCATTGAATTTGCCCGTGTTGAGAAGATCCAGTCCCAGATAGTACCATGTCAAAGCTGAATTGGGGTCCAGTTCTATCGCCTTATTAAAGGCTTTTACAGACTCATTGGTGTCACCGATTCTCAGGAGAGCGATGCCTTTGTTGTTCCAGGCTCTAACATTGTTGGGGTCCATTTTGATGGCATTATCATAAGCAACAACCGCATCTTTAAATTTGCCAATCGCAGCAAGAGCCATCCCCTTGTTATTCCAGGCGGCCCAGGCAAACCCCGGCTCTATGGATATGACCTTATCAAATGCTTCAATAGATTCATTATACTTTCCCAGATTGATGAGATCCAGTCCCAGGTAGTTGTATGCCAGATAGGAGCTTGAGTTTTCTGCAGTTGCATTCTGATATGCTCTTGCAGCCTCCTCATAATTTCCCATGTTATCCAAGGCTATGCCTTTATTAATCCAGTAGCTTGCCATATCATTTTGAGATAATGATGGATAAGCCAGTATTGCAAAAGCTATTAAAAAACAGACGGTCTTCAGTCTCATGCTTTAACCTCATCTCTTTTAAGCCATTTTAAAATATGAATGTTGTGGCATATCTGAGAATGGATTCATTTCCGCCTTTTATTCCTGCCTTTTCGCTTTATTTCCCTCAGCCGGGAATCGAGAGATGTTTGCAGATCTGGTGAAAGGCCTGCACCGAACTGGTCCAGCCGGGCGGCAATGGCCAGCTTGGCGGCCAGGGTCCGGGCAACGCGCCCTCTGAGCATTCTGGCCGATCCGGTCACAGCGGGATGGCGGAAGATGATGCCATGCTTGGGAGAAGGCGCCTGGCCTTTGAGGTGCTTGAAGAGGGACTTCTCTGCCCCCATTACCTGCAATCGACTGGAGGGCATCTTCGCCAGATAACGCAGGCCGCCTGCCCGGGAGATGAGCCGCGCTGCCAGGATTGTGCCTGCCAGGGCGGAGAGGTTGGGGGCCAGTGCCCTCACAGTTGTGGAGACATCCGCCTCAGTCTCGCTGCGGGAGTCTCGCAGGCTCAGGATGGCTCTGGCTAAAATGCCCATGTTCTCATCTTCCTTCAAACCTTCCGCCAGATCCTTTCCATGAATGATCTGCTGGCTGTGCAGGCGGGACCATTCGTAGAGCTTCTCGTCGAGAAGATTAATCGACTGGGAGAAGCTGTCCAGGGCCTGCATGGCCTGGAGAAGGTCCTCTTCTACGGTGCTGCCGGAGAGAATGCTGCGCCGGACCATTGCCAGGGCAGTCTCCCGGAGCAGCCTGTTGTATTCCCGGTCATCGGCAACAAAGTTGCTTTTCTTGGCCAGAGCACGCATGTCTGGCTGAGGAACAGGAAATGCCTCTAGATCTGAGCTGCCTCTGTCAGCCAAAGCCCCGGTGGGCATGCATCCATCGCTCAGGTCAACTCTTCCAAACCAGGCCAATAGCTCCATTTGCCTTCTCTCCTATTGCTCATCCAATTGCCCGTTGATTGCTCATCTGATCGCTCACCTGCTTACCATAAGCTTACTCATCTGGTCATACACCTGGCCATATCGGAATAGATCACTTTCGCCCCGCAGTAATCTAGCTTAAATACTTCCAAGACCAAGGTAGTGTCACCTCTCAATAAAAAAATTAGGGGGCTCTATTGTCTATGAAAGAACTGGTTGATCAGATAAAAGCCCGTCTCAAAGACCAGAAGATCGAGGTCTCTGACGAGGATATCAAGTCCCGGCTGGAAAAGCTCATTGTGAATTTCCGCGTCCCTGAAAGCGAAGCAAGGAGATCGGTTTTAAATTACTTCTTCAAAGAGCACGGCATAGTGCCTC
>JAQVZT010000094.1 GCA_028708055.1 Methanothrix sp. | reverse complement strand
GCAGATGCGACTCCCAGAGACAGCATCAGACAGAATGCAGTCAAATAAAAAGCGGTTGTTCTCATGTTTATTTCTCCGTTAGATCTCGGATGCAAATTAGTTTGCATGTTTAAGAAGCTTCGCCTCGCTTTGCTTTCTTGCCGGGAAAAAGTAGCAGGAAAAGGGATTTCGGTAGAGAAGATCCATTAATTTGAAGAGCGGCGCGATATATAAAAAGGTGGCCGGAGAACTGCCTTGAAGACTGGCAAATCCGGCTCGATACATGAAGATGCAGATGAAGATGCAGTGCTTTGGATATCGACTTTTTCGTTCCTGTTGATTTACAGTTTCTTCCTTGCAGCATTCATTGCCGCCTGGATCCTCTCTCTATCTGCCTTCATCTTCTCAGCGGCAGTCATCTTTTCTTTTACGGCAGGGTTAATCGCGGGGTTTTCCTGGACCGCAGTTGTTGTGGCAGCTTCTGTGGTATCCACAGTAGTGTCTGCCTCTACCTGCTCGCTGCCCGGGCAATTTCCTGGCGGCGTGATGCCTTCATTTACGGATATGCTCAGATTGCCCAGGAAGCTGGACATCAGGCTCGCGCTCATGTTTACATCTGTTGTGATGAGGGCAACTGTCGCATTATTCGGCTGGTAAGCGATAACGTTCCGATTTCCCAGCCGTCCCAGTAGAGCCGGTCCTGTCTCAGATTCGTTGTAAACGGTCTGAGTCATAACAGAATCAAAAGCCTCCAGGTAAGGCTTTAGCTCTGCTGGGTCCAGCTCTTTCTGGGGTGCATGGCAGGGGTATAGAAGATGCAGTTCGACCCGTTTGCCGTCCAGCAGCATTGATGCTCCGACCTCTCTTCCGCCGGTATAATTTGATTCTGCCATGGTTTCCGGCTCAACAGTTACCTCTGGGGGAAGGCAGAAGACAAGTTTGGCATAGTCTCCCATCTCTGCACCTGTGCATACATCTTTCTTTTGGTCGGCAGCAACCGATAGTGCAGTCAAAATACCAAGCGTGATGCAACAAAAGAGCAGCAGCTTTCCAAGAGGCGCCATTTTAGCCCCTATTCTCATAGATTTCATCCAATCCACCTCATTGCTAATTTGTTTTTCTCCCTTGCAGATTCTAAATATTTGCTTCCGCTTATACCTCTCAAACTATTTAGCCGTTTTCCAATCGCTCTTTCCGGAGATGCGAGGTCGTCTCATAAGGCGGTTTCGCATCCGTCTGCGTGAAGAAACACCAATATGCAAAGCTCCGATATGATAATATACTTGAAATAATCTAAATACGAATTTAGGACCAAACGATGAGTGGAGGAAAGAGTAGTGAAGGAAATATTCGTAGTTAAATATTTTGTGGCGGCATTGATGCTTCTGGCGATAAGCGCCAGTGCGTCAGTCGTCCTAAACGAGATGGAACTGAATCCACCAGAAGGCGGGGCGGACTGGGTTGAGATTTACAATCCGGATAACGAGAGCGTGGACATCAGCGGATGGACTGCCAAGATCACCGATGGAAGCTGGGTAGGGCAGTTTCCGGCTGTTCCTGCCGGAACCATTCTGACCGCCAAGGGCTTCTATGTCTTTAGCGGCCAATCATCCTGGAATCACAATGACGGCGGGTATGCTACACTTTATAATGCCGCCGGAGAGGAAGTGGACAAAACTGCAAATCGGCAGGACTCCCTGGACAACGACTTCACCTATGGCAGGCATCCTGATGGATATGACACAAATAACGATGGCGATTGGGGACTGGGATCTGCCACCAAGGGCCAATCGAATATACGCTAACGTGAAGGATAGACAAATTTTAGGAGTGTGAAAGGAAGATGAAGCTTGAATCAGAAATGGCAATCAAAGCGCTCCTGGCTTTCTCCGGCCTCCTGGTCATCTGCAGCCTGGGCGCATGCGACGTGGTAATTAATGAGTTTGAGCTAAGCCCGCCAGACAACGGCACCGTATGGGTGGAGCTTTACAACACGGGTGAAGCCGCCGTGGACCTGACCGGCTGGAAGATAAATATCGTTGACGAGCCCTGGCAGGGCCCCATTTTCCTGAAGGGAAGCATCGAGCCCAAGGGATTCGTGGCCTTTGACGGCCAGGATACCTGGACTGCCACCGGCAATGGAACAGTATTCCTCTATGACGCCACCGGTGCAGAGGTTGACAAGACATCCCAGCAGAACGACAACTCCCATAGCGACTTCACCTACGGTCGCATGCCGGATGGCAAGAAGACTGATACCAGGGCGGACTTTGCTTTCATGATGGCCAGCAAAGGCAGATCAAACGTCCGCTGAACGTCCTAATAAAAAATTAATAAATATGATCTCTGGCCATTCGGCTGACGGCAAGCCGAAGCTGCCAGATGAACAATTTTTCCAAAAATATCCTGCAGGTCAAGCCATATGCAGAGTATAATGAGTATCCCTGGCAAAGCTTCTCGTGTGCTCGCTCTTGTTGATGATGCCGCCCCGTCCGTCCCTCTCAGAGATCGTGATGGTGTGAGTCTTGCCGCCACCGATTGTCAGGCTGGCCACCCCGTCCAGCGATCCATCGCTGTTGTCGCTACTGAAGAAGACGCCGTCCACAAAGACATCGTAACCCCTCAGCCTCTGGGATCTTATGGTAACAAAGGCATCCCCCATAGCGATCGAATTCACATCTACTGGCGAGAATGACTGCTCGCTCTGTCCGGGCAGGACATCCAGGATAAGGGCGTTTCCAGGCTCGGTTCCCTGGGCCAGCAGCATAAAGAGCCTGCCGCTCTCCGCAGGCGTCAGTTGGAGCCTGTAGCATCCGTCCAGGAATTTGAAATTCCAGTGCAGGGTAGTGTTTTTGGCGTAGGATACGAGATAGATGTCGCCGCTTCCCTCCCTGGGTGTGCGCACTATCAGGTCGACTGCGTCACCTGCCGTGACCTCTCCGTACCGGCTCCAGACAGAGTCCTGGGAAATCCATAGCTCGCTGAAAAGGGGCGCGCCAGCGGTGCCGGAGGCATAGTCTGAGTAGTTCATCTTTCTTTCGCCCAGGCGGATCGACTGGGGCTCATTGCCGCTCAGGTTGAAGTAAACGGGATCGGAAAGCGTGGTTATGCTACTTTCCGTCTGGCCGTTTTCCTGGGACATACCGTCCGGTTTAACCCAGGGCTCCTCAGTCCAGCTCGCATATCCGCTGGGCTCCGCCACTGCGGCATGCACCAGAAAAAGAAGGACGAGTGGAACAATCAGGGTAAAGGCAAGATCTTTGCCGCAATGATCGCCGCAAGGACACATTTACATCGTCTCTAGAGCATCAATTCCCAGGGTATCCAGGGTGGTTCGCAGGGCATTTCTTGCCGCTTTGGCCAGGGCGAGCCTTGCCAGGCGCAGCTTCGGCTCAGCATCAAGCACCGGGCTGTAGCGGTAGAAGAGGTTGAAGCTCTCCGCCAGCTCCCGGGCGTAGGTGGCAAGCTGGTGGGGCTTGAGATCCCGGGCGGCTCGGTCTATGACCAGATCGAACTGAGCAATCTTCTTGATGAGGGCGATCTCGTTCTCGCCCCGGAGCAGCTCAGTCAAGTCTTTCAATTCTGTTTGAGCCGGGGCATTCAGACCCTCCGAGCCCGCTTCCGCCTTGAGAGAGTCTTCACCCTTGCGCAGAATGCTACACGCTCGGGCATGAGAGTACTGGATGAAAGGCGCGGATAGCTTCTCAAAGTCCAGGGCCTGCTTCCAGTCAAATGTGGTGGCCTTGTCAGGCGAGACCTTGACCACATCGTAGCGCACTGCGCCCGCAGCCACCTGGGCGGCCACGACCTTCAGGAACTTCTCGCTCTCTCCCGGACGGCGCACCTTGACCTCCTCGTAGGCCTGCTTTTCCACCTCATCGAGCAGTTCATCCGCGGAGATGAACTTGCCTTTCCTGGTACTCATGGAGCCGGTGGGGAGGGAAACGAACTCGAAGATGACCACCTCTGGCTCGCGGACCCCTAAAAGGCGAAGCGCGGTGCGCAGCTGTCCTGAGACCAGCTTGTGGTCGGCACCCAGAACATCCACGGAGCGGTCGGAGTTCAGCGATTTCCAGCGATGGTAGGCCAGGTCGCGGGTGATGTAGAGCGATGTGCCATTTGCCCTTTTGAGGACCATCTTCTTCTCAAACCCAAACTCGGTGAGATCTAGCTGAAAAGCGCCCTCCTCGTACTCTGTGAGACCGGTCTTTTCGAGCAGGGCCAGGATTTCGGAGACATCGCCCTTTCGCACGAACCTGGACTCCCAGTGGTAGCTGTCATGGCGGATGTTCATGCGGTGCAGGGTCTGCTCGATGCCGCCGATGGCAAATTTTATGGCGCTCTCAATTTTAGCCACAGTCTCGCCGTCGCCTGCCTCGTAGCGCTGGATCACTCCGTCTGCCTCGTCTTTGATCTCGGGATTGCTCTCCATGAGCCGGTTGGCAGCGATATAGACCTTGGCTACGGCGTGGTCGGGCTTGCTGCCGTCCAGCTGGAAGTGATCGCAGCCCACGACCACCATTGCCTCCTGGCGGCCCATGTCGTTTACATAGTACTGGGCGTCTACGGTGCAGCCTGCCCGGCGAAGGATGCGCACCAGAGTGTCACCGATGACCGAGTTTCTGATATGGCCCACATGCAGCGGCCCGTCCGGATTGGCGGAGGTATGCTCCACAATGACCCGCTCCTTCATGCGGCCAGTCCAGGCGTTGTCTGCCAGAGCCTGTTCCAGGACGCTTTTCAGAAATTTCTCGCTCATGAAGAAGTTGAGATAGGGGCCGGAAAGCTCCACCTTCTGCACATAGCTGAAATCGCTGCCGATGGCCTGGTGGATCTCCCGAGCGATCGCCGCCGGGCTCTTCTTAAGCACCGGGGCCAGCCGGAAGGCCACGGATGACGCCAGATCGGAATGGGGGCTCAGCTCCAGCCCGAGGTTATTTGCTCCTTCTTCTACCTTATAGCCGCAGGAACCGAGGGCGGCATGCAAGAGGCCCTCGACCTCACCCAGAAAATCGAGAAACATGGGAACTCCAGTATGAAATCTGCGTATTTGAGATGGATGGATCGATATAAGGTTTACGTTTTATGCATAAATTAATAAATATAATTTTATATGCAAAAATGTAGATTTAGGATCCCAATTTATTTAAGGAATAAGCGAGTATTCCTAGTAATAACTAATTTAAATATTAACTCAAACCGTTCCGGGACACTATAAGGAGCTAGAAGGTATTTGAATAAAATATTGAGATATCCGTTGGTGTTAATCAATATGGGCGATACGATAAATTCAAGAAAATTGATTATATTTGAGTCTGTAGCAGGTATTTTTCTTTTATTAATAGGACTTTCATCATTAGCATATATCCTTCCTCGGATAGATATTAATGGCATATCTATCTTAGACTTTTTTATAACTATAGTTATATTATTTATTATTATTTGTCCAGTCGTTATCGCCATTTGCTTACTATATGCATGGCATAAAGATAGTCTTATATTGAATAGCGTCAATTTATCTATTTCATCAATTATACTTGCATTTTCTTTATTGTTTTTTCAGATTATATTATTCAATTTCTCAATTATTAATCATATTGGACCATTTGGGTTGAGTGTAGATCATAAGATCGCATTTGGCGACTTATTGACACCAATCACTATATTTATATCTGTATCTATATTTCTATATAGTTGGCGGCATGATCAGCAACAGAAAACAAAAAAAGATGCGGACATAATTAAAGGTTCTGCTTCGACAATACTTGCAAAGCTTAATCGAAGAAAGCAGATACGTTCGGGCTATTTCCGACAATTAGAACCACTTCTTTTGCATACAGTAAATCTCATTATTAACAAAAGAGATACACATTATGCCAATGAATATCTTCGATCAGAACTAATTAGTGGATATTCTGAGTTACAGCGCAGAATAGATGATGAGCAAATTGAGATCTTAGTTAAGGATTTATATGGTTACAGCAGCCTAAGAATTTCTTTCGATAAAGCGTTTAAGGAAATAATCTTCGTTGAAGATTTGGTTTTTATGAATCTGCAAAAGATTCTGCAGAACGAGGTCGATACAATTCGGTACGGAGATAATTTATTAAAATGCATAAATGTAAATAGCGACACATACGAAATAATTGAAAAAATGGGAAAATATGACCTATTTAATGAATTAAATTTTAGCGCATATATGGCTTGGTATGAAGACGATTATTTAATTAAAGAGATAATTCGTGCTTTTGAATTAAGCATAAGTGATTTAATAAATGAACAGGATGATGCTAAGATCGCAAAAAAAGAAGTTTCAATTTTTTATAATCCATATCGCCCCATAAAAATTAAAATGATTGAAGGACTCAAGCTTCGCTACACAGACAAATATAATGAAGCCATTGAGTGCTATAATTCGCCGTCATCAATAGAAACAAATACAGGTCTTGAGGCTGGAAAATATCTTGCGTATAAATCTCTTGAATACAGTTCACCAGACGCCAACAAAGCAAAAAAATTTAAGCAATCGGCGGATGGTGCTTATAAACGAGCTTGTGGCCTCTCACTAGATAGAAATATTTAAATTTATAAATATAAATAAATGTCATTCGGAGTTGAGAAAATGGGAAATGGAATGCGAATAACGCCACCACCACCGACACCGCCTCGAAGGAAACACATAAAGAAGTTGTTTATAAAAGCGCTCAATCAGAAGTTCGGAAAGGATTTCGACCTCGCAGGCCAGAAGGTAGAGTACAAGAGACTTGGCCCCGAGCAGAACGCCCGCAAGCGGGAGTTCATGGAGTACGCCAAGAAGCTGGAAGGCAAGCGCGGCATGACCGGCTACAACCCCTATGTCCACGCTGGCGGCATCCCCCTTGGACAGAGGCAGATCGTACCCTACAAGCTCTCTGGAACTGAGTATGTGGTAGAGGGCGACGATCTGCACTTCGTCAACAACCCAGCCATTCAGCAGATGTGGGATGATGTCCGGAGGACCATTGTGGTCGGCCTGGATATGGCCCATGAGGTTCTGCAGAAGAGGCTCGGCAAGGAAGTCACACCCGAGACCATCAACAACTACCTCGAGATCCTCAACCACGCCATGCCCGGCGCAGCTGTGGTTCAGGAGCACATGGTCGAGACTCACCCCGGCCTGGTTGACGACTGTAACGTCCGCGTTTTCACCGGCGATGATACACTGGCTGACGAGATCGATGACCAGTACCTGATCGACATCAACAAGATGTTCCCGGCCGAGCAGGCTGAGGTTCTCAAGGCCGCTATCGGCAATACAAGCTGGCAGGCCATCCATGTACCAACCATCGTCGTAAGGTCCTGCGACGGCGGCACCACCTCCAGGTGGAGCGCCATGCAGCTGTGTATGACCTTCATCGATGCCTACAACATGTGCGCCGGTGAGGCCGCTGTGGCTGATCTGGCCTATGCCGCCAAGCACGCTGCCGTTCTGCAGATGTCTGAGATGCTGCCCGCACGCCGCGCTCGCGGACCCAACAACCCCGGCGGCCTGTCCTTCGGCTTCCTTGCCGATATGGTTCAGACCTCCCGTGTTGCAGCAGCCGATCCAGTCAAGGTCTCCCTGAACGTAGTCGCCGCTGGCGCTGCGCTCTATGACCAGATCTGGCTGGGCAGCTACATGTCTGGCGGTGTCGGATTCACTCAGTACGCAACCGCAGCTTACACCAACGATGTCCTGGACGACTTCTGCTACTACGGTGTCGATTTTGCCACAGACAAGTTCGATGGATTCGCCAAGGCACCCAAGCTGCTCGAGACCGCCAAGGAGCTGGCCACTGAGGTCAACGCCTACGGCATGGAGCAGTACGAGCTCTTCCCGACCCTGCTCGAGGATCACTTCGGTGGATCCCAGAGGGCTTCCGTTCTGGCAGCCGCTTCCGGTATCACCTCCGCCATCGCCTCTGGCCACAGCCAGGTAGGCCTTGCCGGCTGGTACCTGTCCATGCTCCTGCACAAGGAAGGCTGGGGACGCCTGGGCTTCTTCGGCTACGACCTGCAGGATCAGTGCGGTCCAACCAACGTGTTCTCCTACCAGTCCGACGAGGGCGCACCTCTCGAACTCAGGGGAGCTAACTACCCCAACTACGCCATGAACGTAGGTCACCAGGGCGAGTACGCAGGCATCTCCAGCGCCGCACACGCCGGCCGCATGGATGCCTTCGCAGTCAACCCCTTGATCAAGGTCACCTTCGCCAACCCCGGAATGGTATTCGACTGGGCCGATGTCAGAGCATGCTTTGGCAAGGGTGGAGCCCGCGAGTTCCGCGCCGCAGGCGAGAGATCCCTGGTCATGCCAGCAGTGTAGGCATTGTGAGAGCAGCAATGCCAGGCAACTTTTTAGGAGATCGAGATAAAGTATATTACTTGAAACTTAAATTTGTATTGAGGTTTTGCCATGAAACTCCTTGCAGCCATTTTAATGTTATCTTTATTCGCTCCCGCCATCGCTGCCTCGGATGAGGCGAGCCAGGTCGAGGCCACCACCGCCATCACGCTGCCCGTTGACTCCGTAACCATCTATCCGGACGGGCTGATGGCAGTGAAACGGACCGGAAACCTGGATGTGACCGAAGGCGTGCATAAATTTGTGATCAATGTTCCCGAAAAGGCCGAGCAGAGCTCAGTGCTCCTGACTGTTAGCAATGCTGCCCAGGAGCGGGTGGTCTACGATGCCAATCCCGTTTATACGCTGAACATCTCCAAGCCGGGATCGCAGAGCTTTGACCTCTCCTATCTCATGTACGATTCCGCTACCTGGAATCCTGTTTACGACCTGCATCTTCAGAGCGACACCGTACTGGTGAATGCCAATGCAGTTCTCAGCAATCGGGGCGGAGAGGACCTCAAGAACGTGCGCCTCAAGCTGGTCGCAGGCTTGCCAATGGCAGCCGAGCCCTATCTGGCCAAGGCCGCGCCCCAGATCAACCAGCGGTATGCCGAAGCTGCCCCGATGGCCGAGGCTTTTGACTTTGCAGCCGCACCTGCTCCCGCCTCTGGTGAGCT
>JAQVZT010000093.1 GCA_028708055.1 Methanothrix sp. | reverse complement strand
AATTCGCCCCATCATAAAAACCTTCGCACCTTTCCGGATCACAAACATGCGCCTGAATTGATGGAATCAAAGGAAATGTGCCTGGCGGATGTTCTGGAAGAGATCAGGGAGACATTCAATGAGACAACGAGATGAGATCCTGCGCCCTCAAGCGCCTCCGGGCAGCCGTCGCCGTCCCAGCTCCGGGCACACTCCTCCCGGCGGTGCAGGATCCTGGCCTTCCGGGGCGAGATTTGAATCAAGCAAACTCGACTGAGCAGGCATTCAAGTATCAATCCACGAAAGCTTTTTTACCTTACGGAATTTACTACGATCATGAATTTCAAGGTAGTTCTTCAGGAAGCAGAAGAGGTCGGCTACATAGTGAGCTGTCCGGCACTTCCTGGATGTCATTCTCAGGGCGACAGCCAAGAAGATGCCTTGGAGAACATCAAAGAGACGATAGTAGGCTGCCTGGAATCGCTGGCTGAAGAGCGAACGCGGCTGCTGGGTGCTCCCGGAAAAATCGTAGAAGTAACGGTTTGATCTCATATGCCGCAAAAGCTGCCGGGGATTTCCGGAAAAGATGCAGTGAAAGCATTTTCTAGAGACGGGTTGCCTTTTCTAAAAAAACAGACAGCCGGATGGACTGGAGCCGAGCGCGAAGATCACACGCAGATCAACCGAAATGGGCCAGGCACTCAAGTCTTCCCGGCTAAATTGCAGAAAAATTGACTTCCGCGTTTGACCGAACGAAAAAAGCCATAAGTAAGAGGCTCTCTTCCGATATTATAAAATTTGGGGCAGAGCTGGAGCCTTGAGTCAAGGGCTCTGGCCCTTCAGCCCCAAA
This sequence comes from Methanothrix sp., assembly GCA_028708055.1. GTDB lineage: Archaea > Halobacteriota > Methanosarcinia > Methanotrichales > Methanotrichaceae > Methanothrix. Next base: position 8,209 of record JAQVZT010000093.1, on the reverse strand, counting down.
ATATTGTCGACACTGACGCCCACCAGCTTCCAGACGGAGCTCTTCTCATCCCGGAGCAGAACCTCAACAGGCTCCTGCGGAGAATGTCCGAGAGCGGAGAGGACATTAGGAGAAAGTACCCTGCTCCTGATCAATCGCACGAACATCTCTCGCACTGCTAATTTCTTGGATGCATCCTCGACCTGCACCAGCCTCCCGGGAAGGGCCACAAAGCTGAAGTGGGATAGATCAGGAGAGTAATGTTCTATCTCCACAGTCACGAAGGGATTATCACGGAAATGCTGCACCTTCTTGCCGTAGTTGGTGGAGAGAAAGTACATGAACCTGCCATCGAAGACATAGATGAATGGGGCGATGTAAGGATGCTTCTCTCCCTGAAAAGCAATGCGGCAGATGTACTGCTCCTCCACCAGGCGGTCGTACTCGGCCTTATCCATGCGGGGCATCTTAATGATTTCTTCTGGCATTCATTGTCCTCCCCTGGAACGATTCAGCAAAATATGCTTTACTTCCTCCCGGAACTTAACTAAATGATTTCGATCATTTTGAAGGATGTGATAGACCATTTCCATATCTGACTCCCAATAGATATGAACCAGAACATTGCGGAAGCCTGCAAGATCGGAAAGCTCTCTGGCAAGATCATCATCTATCAGCCCGGCCTCCCCAATAATTTGAAACGCCTCCCTGTAATTAGCCGGCCTCCTCAAGCCTTCTTCTGAAATGAGGTGATTTGCAATATCTATGGATGCCTGGATGCTCACTAGCAGCGCATGCAAAACCATATTCTTAAGATCTCGCTCCCGAAGCAGTCTTTCTAGAGGAAGACTCATGTATCTCTCCCAATCACCCAAAGCTTCGTCCATCTCCCTCATGTGAGCCAAAGATCTCATTCTACGCCCTCGCCAGGTATTTCCTGTCGTATGAATCGTACATCTCTTTAAGGTCCAGATAAGTGGATAGCACTTCGGCCTCAAAGTCATGCTGTTCCTGTTTGTCTCGGGAGAAAACTGATAGACCCGTCTTAACCACTTCATATTGAAATTCTGGATGTGAATTGTTGAGAATTCTCACATCAAAGTCGCGGCCCGGCATAATCGATAAATCCAGATCGCTGCCGATGCGCAGAGCCAGTTTCAGGGCTTTATAAGAGGAGATATTCCCGGACAAAAGCAGAGCAATATCTATGTCTCGGTAATCATCTCTTTTCAGAAATGATCCAAATATATAGGCAGTCTGCACCTCGGGATAGTTGCTTATCATCTGTCCAATTCTTGCTATCATTGATTTGCGGTCCATGGAACTCTCCGCTCTGCCAGCCTATAAACTATGCACCTGCAACATGAAAAGGATTTCGAAGAATGCTTAGAGGATTATTGAGGATTATTGAGGATTACTTTCGCCCCGCTTGCATATCGGTTATAATCCAGTAGCTGCCACATAACTGCAATGGTCAGTCTGGACAAGATTGCCCACCTGGCTGCAGAGTGCAGATTCGACTCATCCGGGCCGGAACGGGGCGCTGCACTGGTGGGAATTGATGGAGGCGGAATAAACGCTGAGAAGCTTCGCAGCTTGGGGGAGGGCACGCGCCATGATGTATGCGCCTCCACCTATTCGCCGCGAGAGACCCCTCTGCCAGGAATCTGCCATGCCTTCACCCAGGACGGCAGATGCGTGAGCCTCTTCAAGACCCTTTACACCAACCACTGCACTCACCAGTGCAGCTACTGCATCAATGCCACCGGCTGCACCAATAAAGCCAAAGCATTCTCCTACACCCCGGAAGAGCTGGCCAGGATCACCCATTCCCTTTACAGGTCAAACTACATCGAAGGGCTCTTTCTCTCCTCAGGAGCAGGACGGGACGAGGACCGCATCACTGAGAATATGATCGAGACCGCCCGGATGCTGCGGGAAAAATATGCGTTCAGAGGTTACATTCACCTCAAGGTTCTGCCCGGATGCAGTCAGGCTCATATCCAGGAGGCTGTCCAGCTGGCAGATCGGCTCAGCATAAATCTCGAGGCTGCTTCATCCTCGCATATGAATGAAATCTGCTCGACTAAAGACTATGATAATGATATTCTGCAGAGGCAGAGGTACATCCAGCAGATACTGAATGGCTCAAGCTCAGGCACAGGGAGATCGCCATCCGTTCTGCCAGCCGGCCAGACCACTCAGCTAATTGTGGGTGCTGCCGGGGAGAGCGACGAGGAGATCTTTCAGAGGGTCATTCACGAGTACAGAGAGATCGGGGTGAAGAGGGCCTACTACAGCGCTTTTTCTCCTCAGGATGGAACGCCCCTTGAATCCAAAGTCGCCCAGCCGCTTTGGAGAGAGCACCGGCTCTACCAGATGGACTGGCTATACCGGATCTACCACTTCCGGACAGAGGAGATCTCTCAAGCCTTCAATGAGGATGGCTTTCTCACCAATGCCGATCCCAAGATGGCAATTGCCAGGGAGTTCCTTGATCGCCCGGTGGACCCGAATACTGCCACGCTGCCAGAGCTTCTGAGGGTGCCGGGCATCGGCCCAAAGAGCGCCCGGAGGATCATGGCCTTCCGGAGGAGCCGGCCCATCGGCAGCAAAGCAGATCTCTCTGCCATGGGAATAGCAGTCAAGAGAGCTGCGCCCTTTCTGAAGATCAACGGCTGGAAAGACACCACTCTGGAGATGTGGCAGCCTTGAGGGTACCGGAAAACTTCTGCTACTATCTCTCCATGCATGAGGAGTGCAATGAGAGGATCCTTGCCGGGGGAAAGGAGCTACTGCCCAAGGAGATAGAGACCTCCACGGAGCCGGAAGCTGCCCGCATCAAGAAGATGGTCTATGCAGTCATGGGAGAATCGCACCGCATGAAGGCATTTGTGAGACTTGCCCCACTAGGCGAAGCCGTACTCTATGGCTTTATGAAGCCCAGGCACCGGATAGGTGAGCATGTCTGCGACAGCTTCGCCCGCAGAAATGAGGGAACGATAATAGTATTGGGAAACGGCAGGGAGAGCTGGATAGCGTTCTGCCAGGATGGCAGGATTTGGCGGGACCGGGGCCGCAGTATGGCTGAGACGCTCGATAAGCTGAAGCTCAAAGAGGTATTGCAATGCAGCCCGGATGGAGCAGGCGTGGAAAAAACCGCAGCGTGCAACTGCAATGGAAAGGACCCTTCCGGCGTGGATGATCTCTGGCAAATCTATTACGACAGCCAGTACTGCCCGGAGAGAAAGAACCTGGCTGCATTTAAGAGGAACATGCCCAGAAGAGATCAGGAGGCTGCAGGACTGCGGCTGGTGCAGAACCGGAGGAATGCGACGCTGGATGACTTTATTGAAAACAAAAAGCCAAATGAGAAAAATGAGAAGGCACCAGATGGAAATTAGTTTCCGAAAAGGAGTTTAGTGCGGGAGGACGGGATTCGAACCCGCGAACACCTGCGTGACAGGGCCCTCAACCCTGCTCTTTAGCCAACTCGCTCAGAGATGATAAGATCCCTTCGCATCGCTCCGATTTTAGCCCAATTTCTGCGTCATTTCTGGATAAAATTGGTAGCCAGGATATAAATACTTTCTCGATACTTTAAAAAGAATCCTGTCACCTGAACTGCATTTTACTTCTTAAGAAAATATGGGTTATATGGGCTTTTCCGGCCTCCTATTTCATTGGCTGAATTTTTCTTCCGCGCGGTAGGTTATGGAAATGACCAATATGAGCCATACATTTCAAATCAGGTCTAAGCGAAAAAATTTAAATCTCAAATCTTTCTGACATTTTCGCGAATAATCCCATCTTCTTAAATATCAATCGATATACCTCCCGTCTCAATTTGCTCCCAGTTACTTATTGAACGCATAGGATTATCGACCATCGATGGAGACTTAATATCTAGTACATCCTCGATAGGTAACGTTGTCAATTGTAGCTTTCCTGATGTCGATATCCTTTTGAGATCTATAAATTTTCCATCTATGTCGTATGAATCGACGGCGTAGCTAATTCCGGACCGCAATCTAACAACAATATTCATTACAAATTCTCTCTTATTAAAATACTTAAATCTGACGCTTTTTTAATCAAAAATTCTATATATTTTAATCCTATTACCAAGATATCCTGATCTTTTCTCCGGCATCGCCCAGGGCAATCCAACATTTTTGCGTCACTGGATAAAGATGCCATATCAGCAACTTCATAATTACTCAGCGACCCATTCCGGCAATGATATGAGTCATAAGGGCTATTTCCATTACTCCTGTATCAAATTAAATGATTCTCACATTTTTAATTGCAAACTGCAATCCTGGGCTGCGGGGTCTGATGCTATTGTTCTCATACATCATCCAAAGAGCAAGAAGTGCAGACAGGAGCGGAGCTGACCCATCCGCTCCCATCCAATTCTCCGCTGCATATATACTCAGACTGATCCAGACCCCAATCAGGCGGACTCCAACCGGAAGAATCCCTTACCGAAGGCAGGTCTCCCACATTTATAGCCGCACTTACGTCTGCCACAGACGACCCAGATCCATCTACTGCATAGACCTCGATATGGGCTTGGTTGACAAACCGTCCGCCGTTTACAGCCTGAACCCGATAATCTATCACCGCAATCTTCCCAGCCGATATATTGGCCAAGGCCCAGCTCAAATTATCGGCAATCGGCTCAGGCTGGATGGAAGAGTTGATGAACCTCAATCCATCCGGCAGGATATCTATAACCCTGGCCACCATAGGGCACTTCATATCATTCTTGATCCCGATCCTGTACCATATCAGTCGAGGATCACCTGGATCTATTTTGGCAGTCTTGTAAGCCCTCAGCTTCTGCTCACAGCATGGCAGCCAGGCAAATTCGTTAACCGTGAAGTTGCTGGCCGTCACATAATGGTCATCGTAGTAACCCAGGGCATACACCCGGTCCACCATCTGATCTCTCTGATCGGTCACATTCAGGTTGAGGTTGATGCTCAAAGTCTGGCCGATGGACATGTATACAAAGGTCCAGTTGGCCAGGCGAGTTTCAAGCTGATAGGGCTCGACCGAAGAGTTGATGTATCCCGTCCCGACCGGGAACAGGTCCTTGACATACACCGGCCCCAGAGCCTTGTTGCCATCGTTCTGTACAGTGATGGTATAGCTGGCCACTGTAATGTTGGTGATAGGATTGTAAATGATATTTCCGGTCTTCATTAAAGATATATGAGGCCGGTCGTACTTCGAGACACCCGTCAGATGGATCTTCCTCTCGATCTGGTACTCGCCGGCATAGACCTCTGCCAAGTCCACCTCATCCTTCAAAACGGCCCTGAAGGTTCCTGTGCCTGAGTAGTTGATCCTGGAATTCAGATCGTTCAGTCCTCCTGCCACAGTCTCCGCCTGAATATAATCGGCTCCCGAGATCTCTTCGCTGATCAGGCTCCCCTCTTTATCCCCGGGGTTGCTGGCCTCTCTGCTCCTGGACCAGACTCCTTCAGCCCATTTGAGCGAGCTTCCAGACAACGGTCCGCTCTTGAAGCTGCCGAATCCAGGTGAATAGCTGTAATTAGGAGCACGTGTAGCCTGCAAGTCCTTGGCCACAAAGCTCTCCGGAGTTCTGATAAGCTCATCGCTCTTGTAGCTTCCAGCACCGTACTCGTATGTCCTCTGGCTTTCTCGGATACTCTTATCGCTTGAGACAAAACCTGAACCTGAGGCGGATTTGTTAGAGATCACGTTCGAGCCATACTCCCTGACAGTCTCGTTCAGATGGAATTCGCCAGAGTAGATCTCGGTGCCTTCGAATGTTGGAGCAGCTTTGGGAAGATCGTCCGGTCCAGACTTCTTAAGCGTTCCAATATGGCCGTAACCCAGGAAGTGAGAATCGGTAGCCAGAACAGATCTGTTTTCATCCAGATAAATTGAACTATCCTTGATTATGCTGTTGGCATACAAGTACCTCTCGTCAAGAGATGCTCCGGTGCGTTCATTCATGGCCTGGTCAGCTTCGGACCATCGGGAAGTGAAGTTCATCAACCTGCCTTTTGGCAGACTGAACGATGTAGGTGCATAATTGGCGGCCAGGCTGGAATCGACCTGAATGGTCTTATTGCTGGTTGTGATTCTGGTCTGACCCTCACGGGAGTACGAGCCGCTTCCGCTCTCGATCTGGGTCAGAGTGGTTCCCGCTTGGTCGGCCACTTCGACCGAAGCCGAAGAGGAAACAGGATTGGCTTCGGCACAGGACAGGACTGCAACATTGGTCAGGCTGTAAGGTTCAAATCCGGTGTCCATATTCCTGTAAGTATTGACGAACCCGGTTCCTTTGGCCCTCTCCTGGCTGAAGAAGGTCATATTCACCTTTTCAGGTACCTTCAGGCAAACGGTTATCGTGCCTTTCGCACCGGCAGGCAGCTCACCTATGGTCCAGTGATTTTCTGTGACAGAATCGGGTTCTGGTGTGCTGTATATGAAAGTGGTTCCAGCCGGATATTTATCGGCAACCTCAACGCCGGTCAGATTGGCTTCGCCGGGATTCCAGTAGGTTATGCTATAGCAGACCGTCCCGCCAGGCAAGACCTGATTTGAGTCGGCAGTCTTGATAATACGGGGTTCTGGAGTGACTACCTCGATGGTCCCAGCGGTTGTGATGACCTTTACCTCAGCTACAGAAGAAGTCCCCTGCACAAACAGATTGACATTAGCTGTCCCAAGGAAGCTGGGATCTGCATTAGCTGTTACAGTTATCGAACCTGACTGTATCGGGAGGTTGGGGCCAGATGAGCCCACATTGTTTGCCGCCATTGAAACGGCAGCCAGAGGCAGGCTGTTCCAGATTAGAGTAGTGGTGCCGTTGGGATTGTTGACGACGATATCCTGTTTCGGGCTGGCTGAGATGAAGTTGATTCCTGCAGGAAGGGTGAGGGTTACCCGGACCGTATTCACCACGGTCTCACCTATATTGTCGATTGCGGCTGTGAATGTAACAGTCGAGCCGGGAGTGGTAACCGGCGGGTCAACTACGAGGGCAGCCTGAAGAGCCTCGACCAGGTTGCGGTTGCCGAAGTCCTTGCTACCGATATTGAAATCGGTGACATGAACCTCATAGATTTTGGAAGCAGGAGCAGTCTGGATCCAGCTATCCCAGAGTACCTCGCTAAGGATATAGTCCCCTGGAACAACTCCCTGGAACCTATAAGAACCGTCCGGACCTGATTCTGTGGAAACCATTTGGCCTGTGTCCTTGTCCTTAAGCTCGACAGTCCAGCCTGATAATCCAGGCTCTGAGGCTGCAGCGCCCTGCTGGCCGTCTCCATCGGCATCCTTCCAGAGCCGGCCGCTCAATGACAGCGATTTGATTGCATTGGAGCATGATGCCACATTATTATCACTATTTATGTCAGTGCTTGAAGAGGTGATTGAAGCAGTGTTCTGACCGACCGCGGTAACATCTTTGGATACATCGGCATAAATCTCGACGGTCTTGGAGCCGCCTTTCGCTATATCATTCAGATCCAGAGAACCGGTCCAGGGATTGAGGGCAAGATCATCGAGCATATACTTGATATTGCTCAAGCCGCCGGTTGGAGTGGTACCCGGCATGGCATCTGTCAAGACTACGTCGGTGGCTCCACTGGGACCATTGTTGGCCACTGTTATGGTGTAAGCATTCTGATTATCTATCCCCGCAGTCAAATCGTGACAAATTTTTGTCACAGACAGATCGGAACGAACCAGGACTGTGTTGGTACAGGCTTGCGCATTATTATTGTTAGCATTTGGATCGGTGCTGCTAGACATAATCCAAGCGCTACTCTGGCCAACTGAAGCAACATCAGAAGATACATCCCCATAGATTTCTAACGTCCTGGTCTGGCCGCTAGCCATATTGCCCAGATCGAGATTGCCGGTCCAGGCGGGAAGAGAAGCGCCATCGAGCGCATAATGGATGTTTTTAAATCCTCCGGTGGGAGTCGTGTCCGGAAGAGTATCTGCCAGGCTCACTCCAGTGGCAACGCTTGGGCCATTATTGGTTATTGTTACTGTGCAGGCATTCTGGTCATCCTGTCCAGCGATCAGATCGTGGCAGACCATTGTCACGGAAAGATCGGATTTCACCAGGATGGCATTGGAGCAAGATGCCGCATTATTGCTCGTATTCAGGTCTGGGCTGATGGAGGCAACCGACGCGCTACTCTGGCCAACTGAAGCAACATCTGAAGATACATCCCCA